>NZ_JAUBVK010000002.1:134260-159269 GCF_036705795.1 Microcoleus sp. ARI1-B5 | reverse complement strand
CGGATGATAAACCTTTTGAGGCCAACCATTCGCGATCGAACAAACGCGACTGATACCGAGCCCCGCCGTCGCAGAGTACCGTCACAATCGTATGTCCCGGCCCCATTTGCTTCGCCAAAGCCACCGCCGCCCCCACATTAATCCCCACAGAACCGCCCATAAACAGCCCTTCTTTCCTCAGCAGTTGGTAAATCACCCGGACAGCTTCAGTATCATCAATTTGGATAGCATCATCTACCGGGGCATTCTCCATATTTCCAGTGACGCGGCTGGTGCCAATTCCCTCAGTAATCGAACTACCTTCAGTCTTAATTTCCCCTGTTTTGAAATAACTGTAAAGCCCGCTGCCCATCGGGTCTGCTAAGACAATTCTAACAGCAGGGTTTTTTTCTTTCAAAAACATTCCTACCCCAGCAAAAGTGCCACCGGTACCGGTAGCTGTTACCCAAGCATCAATTTTCCCGTCGGTTTGTTCCCAAATTTCCGGGCCGGTTGTCTCGAAATGAGCTCGGCGATTGGCTAAATTGTCAAACTGATTTGCCCAGACTGCATTCTCCATTTGGGCCGCCAATCTTCCCGAAAATTTAACATAATTATTTGGGTCTTTGTAAGGAACAGCGGGAACAGTCCGAACTTCAGCGCCCAAGGTTTTCAAAGCATCGATTTTTTCGGGAGATTGGTTATCGGGAATCACCAGCAAACACTTGTAACCTTTAGCGTTGCAAATGTGTGCTAAACCGATGCCCGTATTGCCGGCAGTGCCTTCAACAACGGTGCCGCCCGGTTTCAGCAAGCCTTTTTCTTCTGCGTCTTTGATGATGTATAAAGCGGCCCTATCTTTAACGGAACCGCCGGGATTGAGAAACTCTGCTTTGCCGAGAATTTCGCAGCCTGTTTCATCGCTGAAGCTGTTTAAGCGAATTAGCGGTGTGTTGCCGATTGTGCCTACAAAGCCGTTTTTGATATCCATATTTTTTGAGTCTTTGTATGTTATATAATTATGACAATAATTTGATATTGATTGCGAGCAGTGCTACCAAATTTTGCTCATATTTAGCACAAATCCGGGCAAAACAGGGTCGCCGCTGACTGTAGCCGGATTCTCCAAACATTCTTCTGGTAAACCGGGACGGTAGATGTAGACTCTGCGATTTTTGCGGTCTATTAGCCAACCCAGCCGCACTCCTGGTTCTTTCATATATTCTTGCATCTTTTCTTGCAAGGGCTTGAGATTGTCAGAAGCAGACCTGAGTTCTACTACAAAATCCGGGCAAATCGGGGCAAATTTTTGCTTTTGTTCCGGTGACAAAGCATTCCATCTTTCCAATTTTATCCAAGCAGCATCCGGCGACTTTTCTGCACCTGTTGATAAAGTAAATCCCGTACTCGAAGTAAACGCTAAACCAGTACCATCTTGTTCTGCCCAAACCCACAGCGGCCCAAATATATTACCTTCTCGGTTTCCCGTCTCCGAACCAGTAGGCGGCATAATTAGCAATTCTCCCGATTTGTTGCGTTCAATGCGCAATTCACTATTGATTTGACAGAACTCAAAAAACTGGTCGTCTGTCATTTGCAATTCTGGCGGTATTCGCAATACGATTGTTGATGACAGCATAATTGATTTCCTCGATCGCGGATTCCATACTAAGCTTACCAAATCTTGCTCATATTGAGTACGAATCCAGGCAAAACTGGATCGCCGCTGACTGTCGCCGGATTCTCCAAACATTCTTCTGGCACACCGGGACGGTAAATGTAAACTCGGCGATTTTTGCGGTCTATAAGCCAACCCAACCTCACTCCTGGTTCTCTCATATATTCTTGCATTTTTTCTTGCAGCGGCTTGAGATTGTCAGAAGCAGACCTTAATTCTATTACGAAATCCGGGCCAATCGGGGCAAACTTTTGCTTTTGTTC
Source organism: Microcoleus sp. ARI1-B5 (assembly GCF_036705795.1). Taxonomy (NCBI): domain Bacteria; kingdom Bacillati; phylum Cyanobacteriota; class Cyanophyceae; order Oscillatoriales; family Microcoleaceae; genus Microcoleus; species Microcoleus sp. ARI1-B5. The sequence goes on along the minus strand of NZ_JAUBVK010000002.1, from coordinate 157,349 downwards.
CGGTGACAAAGCATTCCACCGTTCCAGTTTAATCCACGAGGCATCTGGAGACTTGTCACCCATTGAAAGCTTAAATCCCGTACTGGAGTCAAAACAAATACCGGTTCCATCTTGCCCGGCCCAAATATACAACTCTCCAAAGACGCTACCGCTGCGATTTCCCGTCTCCGAACCAGTAGGGGGCATAATTAGCAATTCTCCCGATTTGTTGCGTTCAATGCGTAACTCACTATTGATTTGACAGAACTCGAAAAACTCGTCGTCTGTCATTTGCAATTTTGGCGGTATTCGCAATACGATTGTTGATGACAGCATTTTGCCTTTCCTGAAATCTAAATTATCAGACAATATTGCATCATTTCTCGGTTTGTAGTGAGGACTTCAGTCCTCATAAAAAAGAGGAAAAAACTAAAGTCCTTACTACAAACCAGTCGGTAAATTTAACCTATTTATTCGGCTGAGGAGTCATCCGCAAATAAGGCTTAACCGGCGTGTAACCTTTAGGAAATTTCTCTGCCAACTCTGCGGGGTCGGTAATTGAAGGTACGATGACGCAATCGTCGCCGTCTTTCCAATCAACTGGAGTCGCAACGCTGTATTTATCCGTAAGTTGCAAGGAATCAATTACCCGCAAAATTTCGCCAAAATTCCGACCGGTGCTCGCCGGATAAGTAATGCTCAAACGCAGTTTCTTTTCCGGGTCAATTACAAAAACTGTGCGGATTGTTAAGTTGTTCAGCGAGTTGGGATGGATCATGTCGTAAATGTCGGAGACTTTGCGATCGCCATCTGCTAAAATCGGATAATTGAGGGTGACATTTTGAGTTTCCTCGATATCTTTAATCCAGCCCATGTGAGAATCCACATCATCGACGCTGAGGGCTATGGTTTTGACGCCCCGCTTGTCAAATTCAGACTTGAGACGGGCCACTGCACCGAGTTCGGTGGTGCACACTGGAGTATAGTCTTTCGGGTGGGAAAACAACACGACCCAGCTATCGCCAGCCCAGTCGTAGAAATTGATTTCCCCTTCAGACGAGGCTTGGGTAAAGTTGGGAACTGTATCGCCTAATCGCAAAGCCATATCTGCTTTCCTCTAATTTTATGTGATCGCGGTTCTCTATCATCTCACGATCGCCCGGTTTCTCGATCGAGCTGTAAATGATTTTAAACTTTTTGGTCGATCGCCCGCCAATTCCATTACTGTAATGTATGTGCGGCCTGTTCCTACCGCTAAATTTTCTTGCTATGCTTTACTTTTTGTTGAAGGCAATACAGCCTGTGTTAGTCCCGCTGTGTTTTGTCTGCGCCTGGGGTTTAGTTTTTTTGCTGTGTTCGAGTATCGCGGGTACAGTCACCGACTCGATGCGCCGAGCTCAGCGGATGCACCAAATCCCTTGTGCTAAGTGCGTATTTTTCACCGGCGATTACCACCTCAAGTGTCCCGTTCAGCCTACCATAGCTTTATCTGAAGATGCGATCGACTGTCCTGATTATCGATCGCATTCCGGCACTTACGGTTAAAAAAATCGACCGCCGCTTTACACATTTCTTAACATCTCTTGCTCTTTCAATTAAACTTAAGTTGTGGTAAAGAGATTTTCAGGAGTGCCGAAAGAATGCTAATTCAAAAGCTAAATAGCTGCGACGAGTTTATTGCTGGCGACGGTACTCAACTGCGAGAATTGCTGCATCCAGACAAACAAGCTGTCGAGTTGCGTTACAGTTTAGCCCGCGCCACCTGGCCGCCGGGACAAACTTCGGCGCTCGCTGCACTCCCTGACAACTTCTGAAGTTTATTACATCATCAGCGGCCTTGGGGAAATGCACATCGACGGCGAAAATCAATTCGTGGAAGCCCCAGATGCAGTTTACATTCCGCCAAACGCCAAGCAGTTTATTTACAACTGCGGCACGGAGCAGCTAATATTTATTTGTATCGTCGATCCCGCGTGGCGAAAGGAAGACGAGACAATTTTTCAGTAGCACAGAGAGAGGGCGGGTTTTGAATAAATATTGTCTGTTACGTGTAAGTTTTTATCGCTTAACCCGCCCCTACAATTAATGTGTCGAAAAATCTGTTTTAACAACAACTTTAACAACAACAGCACCCAGCCATATGTACCGAGTGATTTCCTCTTTTTTCAACTTCGATGCGGAGTTGCAATAAATCCTCAGATTCACTTGCATTGCTCCCCTCTAATTAGTTGGGGAAGTATCAGCTTTGTTGGTGGGTGCTGCTATTGGTTTTTAAGGGGACAGATGTGAGATTAAACAGCGTTTTTACTCCTTAGATTCTATTTTGAACTTCGCTGCGGTATCTGGATGTGGTATCTGTCAGAGAAGCTTTTTGTTTGCTTCATATTATTAATTTACCACCTTCTTCTGGAAGCGCAAGTGCCTGCAACTAAACTTTACAAAGGTCGGAAGTTAGGCCACGGATTCCGTAACGGATTTAACGGATGGATATTAAGGGAAGAGGGAAGACAATCCTCTATGGGTAGAGATATTGACGAGGAATTATGAAGTTAAATAAAGCATCGAGCTTTCTAGCTGCTCAGCTAAAATAGTAGAGTTCGGCTGTGGCTGCTGTTGGGAGAAACAGGCATAATATTCGTATGAAAACAACCAAACTCATCAAATTGTGCGCCTTATCGCTGAGCATTTTTCTGCTGTGTAGCAGTGTCGCGACAGCGGAACCGACGGCGAATCCTCAACCTCCGCAGACTTACACTAACCAAGAGATTCTGCAACAGTTGCTAAAGGCGAAAATTGTGTATCTGGGAGAAACCCACGATAGCGCGGCAGACCACCAAGCTCAACTGAAGATTGTCCGAGAAATGCAGCGGCAAAATGGGAAAATTGCGATCGCGATGGAGATGTTTCAGCGCCCTTTCCAAAGTGCGATCGACAACTACTTAGGTGGTAAGCTAACAGAAGAGCAATTAGTCGAGCAAACAGAGTACGATCGCAGGTGGCGTTTTCCCTGGGAATATTACGCGCCGATTTTGCGGTTGGCCGCATTAAATCAACTACCAGTCCTCGCCTTAAATACACCGTCCGAAGTGACAAGAAAAGTTGCCGCTCAAGGCTTAGAAAGCCTCACAGCAGAAGACAAAAAGCACATTCCGCCAATATCCGAAATTCGTACCGACAACGCCGAGTACCGGCAAATCCTGCTCGAAGTTTTCCAACAGCACCAAAAGGCAGCACAGGGAAATAGTACCGCCTTTGAAAGATTTTTGCAAGCTCAAGTTTTGTGGGATGAAACTATGGCAGAAAAAATCGCCCAATTTGTCAAAGCCAATCCCGACTATCAAGTTGTGGTGTTGGCGGGGAAAGGGCATATTATGTACGGTTACGGCATTCCCAGCCGCGTGGAGAGGCGTTTGGGAGTCGGGAAGGTAAAAGCGCGATCGATCTTATTCAGTTCGCGCACAGATACTCCTTTGTCCGCAAACAAACCAATTGCTGACTTTGTTTGGCAGCACTCGGAATAGTACAATTTTACTCGCAAGCAATTATCAGGAAAAGTCAATGACAAACAGACCAAAAATACTGGCATTTGCCGGAAGTACCCGCGAAGCATCCTACAACAAACTGCTGGTAAAAGTTGCGGCTGCTGGGGCTATGGCGGCGGGCGCAGAAGTTACTTATGTAGATTTGCGGGATTTGCCGATGCCGCTATTTGATGAAGATTTGGAAGCAAGAGAGGGAATGCCAGAAAATGCCCGGAAGTTGAAGGAATTGATGGTAGCCCATCACGGGTTTTTGATAGCTTCCCCCGAGTATAACAGTTCGGTTACGCCTGTGTTGAAAAATGCGATCGACTGGGTATCGCGCCCAGCTCCCGGCGAACCGGGATTGGTGGCATTTACTGACAAAGTAGCGGTAATTATGAGCGCTTCCCCTGGCGGATTGGGCGGTTTGCGGGGATTGGTGCATTTGCGATCGATCCTGGGTAATATTAACGTGTTCGTGCTCCCGGATCAGAAAGCCATTCCTCAAGCTTTTCAAGCATTTAATGCTGACGGTACGATGAAAGATTCCAAACAGCAGGAGTCTGTTGAGAATCTCGGTGCTAAGTTGTCGAATGTGCTCTCAAAATTAATCGCATAAGGCGATTAATTCATTTTTTATTAGGGACCAAACATTGTTCATTAGTGTCAACACTCGCCTGAAAACCCTTGTATCTCTCGTTTATAACCTCTTGCGAGATCCCCCTCGCATACCCCTGGTTGAAGGGGGACGACAGAGAATGCTCTTGTCCCCCCCTTCAACCAGGGGGGTTAGGGGGGATCAGGTCTTAATCGCTAGACAGAAGACTCGCACTACGTTTGAGGTTAAGTTGACACCAATGAACAATATTGTGTCCCAATCCTATTATTTTATGTGTAGATCAATTTAGAGTTGTTCTCTAGAATAAAAGCCTTGAAACGGCATTGTTAAAATGCCCAATATCCGAGTAATTTCATTAATAAAAAAGTCTCGCTTGTCAATGAAAATTGTGCTGTTACTCAATTTAAGAAACTTCCAATCAGTACCCGTAGTAACAGCCCCATAAATGCTTTCAATTTGCTCTCCGCTGCGCTGATTAAATAATTGGGCGGCTACCATTTCTGCAATACACTGGCCTAAACCGGATTTAATACTTTCATTCTTAGCCTCTGTGACAGTAATTACGGGGGCGCGAATTTCATAGGAATCCTTCGATGCAGTGAGAATATAATCGCAATACCCGTTTAAGCCCGCTTCTACATCTACATTGAATTCTGAACCAGAGAAAAAACCCACTTGAAAATTAAATTGCCGCCTGACTTCCAATAATATTGGAGCAATAATTAACTCAGCGCGAGCCTTTTCTGTATTAATTGCAGTAGCTAAAGACAGGTTTTCAGTTAAAGTAGTTTGCAAATAAGAACTTGGCTGTACCTCTGGGATATCACCAAACAAATCTAAAGGTTCTTCTACGGTTAAATTAAAAGATTCTCTAACTTTCGCTAAAGTTGTAAAGTCGCTGTATGCCACAGGTTAACCTCCTTGCTCGATTTTGGCGATCGCATTCTCAAATTGCTACAATTATAATTGATTGCCTGTTATACTCACCCCCAAATTAACATGACATTCACCGGAGATCCAAATTCAGCCCCTGTTTTACCGACAGCCGAAGAAGCAGCGGTTGCCTTTAGCAGCAGCCGCGCTTTAGAATCGCACTTAGAAAATCATCCATCTGGCGAATCCCTCAAATTGATATTAGATGAAAAAGAGGGCAAAACAATTGATATACCAGCCGCAGCATTACCCCTGCTGTTGGCGATTTTGCAACAGACAAGTAGCGGCAATACTGTCAGGCTGATTCCAATTACTGCGGAACTAGATATCTGGCAAGTTGAGGTCTTACTGAATGTGTCTCGCGAGTATGTGTGGAAGTTGCTAGATGCTGGCAAAATTCCTTACAAAATGGTAAGTACCTGTCGCCGGATACGTTATGAAGATGTAATGAAATATAAAAAGCAGAGTTACGAAAAAAGTATGAAAGGGATGGATGAGCTTGTAGCTGAATCAGAAGCACTAGGCTTGTACGATTGAAATATGGCTATTTTCACAGTTGTTTATGATGCTAATATTTTATATTCTGCACCGCTGCGGGACTTCTTCGTCCAGTTAGCTGCTAGCAAAATACTTGAGGCCCGCTGGACAGAAGAAATTCACAGCGAATGGATGAGAAATGTACTTCTCAACCGTTCGGATCTCAGGTCCGAACAGCTTGCCAGAACCAAAAACTTGATGAATGAAAATGTTGAAAATTGCTTGGTGCAAGGTTATGAACCAATTATACCAGAGTTGGAACTTCCCGATCCGGGCGATCGGCACGTTCTAGCAGCAGCAATTCATTCTCGCGCAAATTTTATCGTTACTTTCAATCTCAGGGATTTTCCTGCTGAGAATCTCAAACAATATAACATTGAACCGCTGCACCCAGATGAGTTTATCCTGCGCCTTCTCAACTTTAAGTTTGAAGGTGTATGCAAAGCCGTAGAAAAACAAAGAATCAGGCTCAAGAATCCGCCAAAAACGCCTGACGAGTATTTGGAAACGCTGGTAGAATTGGGACTGCCGCTGTCAGCAACTCGGATGCGAGAATTGTGCTATCCTGATTAGCCCGATCGCTTATTAAAAAATCCTTTTATAAAAAAAATAGCTATTTGAAAAAGTACCACAAATTGTACCAGTACCGCATCACCCGATCGACCTAAAAGAAAACCACCCGATCGCACATTGGCAGAAATAGACGAGAGCAAGCATAATTTAACCATCGGTCATCGGTCGGTTATACTTGTTACAAACCGCACGGCAGGCGCGGGAGACTCCTCCGTCACGCCTGCCATGCAGTTTTATTTAATAATTGTGCGATTTGTGCGATCGCTCAACTACGATAAAACAGGTTCGTAGTGAGGACTTTAGTCCGCAAGAAAGAAGGACTGAAGTCCTCACTACAAACCAATATGATTATGGTCGTTCGAGGCGACATTAATATCAGCCCATTTTCTTCTTCTTCCAAGCCTCAACAAACGGCAAAAACACCGACACCAACTCCTGCCGACTCATCACCAAAGTCGGAAAAGAAACCCTCCCGTAATTCTTTCCCACTTCCAGCGGAAAAATCGCCTGGGATTCCAGCGGCAGCCACACCGCACCCGCAGCCTTCACAATTACCCAACTCCCAGCAATATCCCAAATTTTCGGAGTCGCTTCTACTCCTCCCATAGCCACACCCGAAGCCACCATCAAAAAATTGTAACTAGCCATGCCCAACATCCGAATTTTACTCGGAAGATGAGGCCCAATGCCCACACTCCGGGAACACAAATTAAAAATATGATTTCCGCTCAATTTATCAGCACTCGGGCGAATCGGGCGACCGTTCAAAAACGCACCTTGAGGCATATTTGTCAATACAGGATCGTCCGCCAAATCCCCTGCATAAAAACCGTGGAAAGTTTGATTCAGCGGCGGCAAATGCACGCAGCCAAAAACCGGAGTTCCGCGATACAATAAACCTAAAGAAATCCCCCAAATCGGAATTCCGCGAGCAAAATTAGTCGTAGCATCGAGAGGATCGACAACCCAACACCATTCAGTATCGGGTAAAACGTGCTCTCCTTCCTCGCTCAAAATCCCGTGACTGGGGAAAGCAAGTGCGATCGCACTTCTAATCTCCGCATCCGCCCAATTGTCAGACTGCGTTACTAAACTGCCATCATCCTTCTCATCCGCTTGTGCAGAACCGAAATCTTTCAAAAACTGCTGCCCGACTGTCTTGACAGTAGTCTGAGAAAAAGTAAAAATAGAATCCCAGAAATCTTTCATTTAGTTAACAACTAACAACTCACAACTAATGACTAATGACTAATGACTAACCTTAGTCTAATTCATTTTCAAGGATAGTTGCGATCGCACTTTTAGCATTATCCTGAAATTCCGCAACATCCACCCTACTCAACAGCCAAACAGCGAAAATCATACCCGCCGCCGGCACAGCAAAAACCAACCCGTAAGCCAACATCGGCACCCCAAACAAACTCCTGCCAAAATCCAAAATAGCACCGCCGCTAACCGTAGCAAAACCCCGCGCCATCGCCTGCGACAAACCCCAAGCGCCAATAAAAGTCCCCGCAGTTTCCGCAGCCGTCAAATCCAACATCAAACTCAGCGCGCCCGTCGTCGTAATTCCCGAAGCTAACCCGAAGCACATCAAAGCCGACTTAAACACAATTGGATTACCAGTAAATCCAGATAAAATAATCAAACCAAAACAAGCAGCCACCGACAAACAACCCAATCTAATTGTATTTTGCTTGCCGATGCGCGGCACAATTAAAAAACCAGTTGCGCTCAAACCGATGAGAGTACCAGTACCGTAAATAGCATTCAACCGCGTACTTTCCGAAATCGGCATCTTGAAAATTTCCCCGCCGTAGGGTTCCAAAACCGCATCCTGCATAAACAAACAAATTGTCATCACCAGCAGGAAAGTAAAAAACAAACCGGTTTGGCGGCTAGCAGTCAAAATCCGCAGCGCGCTTCCCAGAGTAATCTTATCTTCTCGATTAACTGCGATCGATCGCGATTTGTAACGCGAATACTTTTTCTCAACCCCAAAAGTTGCAATCCCCACCAACAGCAAAACCACCGCCGGCACCTTCACAAACAAACCATTAATCGAAGCCTGCAAAACTTCCCGGGGCACCTCCCCATCAATCTGCTTCAGCAAACCGCTGCTGACAATCGCCCCGATAATAATACCAACCATCAGCATCGACCATACCACACCCACCAACTTCGATCGGTCTTCCTCATCCGAAACATCCACCAACAAAGCAGCAAAAGGAGTCGAACTCGAACAAATCGCGATACCGTAAAGCGCAAAAATCAAACCCAACAAACCCACCCAGCCGTAAGTTGGAGTCGTCCACCCCACAGCCTCCAAACTAGCCCCCAAGCGCCACATCACCTGCACCGCCAAAAAAGCCGAAATCACAAACAACAGCCCTCCCATCCACACGTAACCCGTGCGGTGATGGCCAAACAAAGGCTTAGCATCAGACATTTGCCCGAACCACACCCTCGCCGGCGCGACAAACTGGTGCATCGCCAGGGTACCCGCCACCACAGTAGCCGGAATCGCCAACTCCTTAATCATCACGCGATTGAGCACTCCCAGGGTCAAAATCGACATCATGCCCAGCCCCATCTGAAACAAGCCCAGGCGGAACATAGTCAGCAGGTTGACTCTTTTGATAGCAGCAGTCGCGGAATCTGTTAATGTAGAATCTGGCAAACGGTCGATCGGCATAACTATTCAAATAAACACAGCATGACTCATTTATAGTAACTGAGATATTGTCGCGGGCCGCCTTTCCTCCCCCGGCTAGAAGCTCGATCGCGATTATTCATATAAAAATAATAGACAATAAAGAATTGTGGATTTACCAACCGTGACAACCATTACCCTAGGACAAAATGGCCCAGCCGTCATTCCCCTGTGCGTCGGAACTTGGGCGTGGGGCGACAAACTATTTTGGAACTACGGCAGCAACTACGGCGCTGCCGAAGTAGAAGCAGCATTCAAAACATCCCTAGATGCCGGAGTCAACTTTTTCGACACAGCCGAAGTCTACGGTAACGGCTTGTCAGAAGAATTGCTGGGGCAGTTTATCAAAAAAACCAGCCAACCCGTGCAAATAGCCACCAAATTCGGCCCCGTACCTTGGCGGATTACAGGAAAATCAGTTTCCGAAGCCTTGAGTGCCAGCTTAAAACGCTTGCAAGTAGAACAAATAACCCTCTACCAAGTGCACTGGCCATTCAGTTTTTTACTCAGTCAAGAAACCTTGATGAACGCCTTAGCAGATGAAGTCAAACAAGGCAGAATCCAAGCAGTAGGAGTCAGCAACTATTCAGCAGAACAGATGCGCGAAGCCCACAAAATATTAGCAGCCCGAGGCATTCCCCTAGCAACAAATCAAGTCCGTTACTCATTGCTGTCGCGGCAAGTAGAAAAACAAGGAATTGTGAGTGCAGCCCGCGAATTGGGAGTAACAATTTTAGCATACAGCCCCTTAGCCCAAGGATTGCTCACCGGCAAATATACCGCCCAAGAAGAACCTACAGGAGCCCGCAAATTTGACTCCCGCTTCAGCAAAGCAGGCCTCGAAAAAATCGAATTAGTCATGTCTACCTTGCGGAAAATGGGCAGAAAGCGCGATCGTACCCCCGCCCAAGTTGCCCTAAACTGGTTGATAGCCCAAAACGGAGTCATCCCAATTCCCGGCGCGAAAAATGCAAAACAAGCCCAAGAAAACGCAGGCGCACTAGGCTGGACTTTAAGCCAAGATGAAGTCAACCAACTAGAACTAATGACTCGTCCTTGGCGAGAATAAAGTAGAAACCGGGTTTTTTTGGGAAATATTGTTCAAAGCCTTAAACCTTAAAAAAACCCGGTTTCTTAAAGTGTCGCGGTAGGGTGCGTCGCTACGGGATAGTCGTAAATATCCAGAATTATCGCTGCGACGCACCCTACTTTAAGTTGAATGCGCCACTGAATAATTGGACTAACAAACCCGGATTAGCTATAAATTCCTCCTACAATCTATCCGTTAAATCCGCTAAAAAATCCGTTGCCGAACTTTCCTCTTCCTATGAAACAACTATTAACTGACTGGGGTTTCACGCGCGAAGGCTGGCGCAACAACAGCCGCGGCGAATATTTAGTATTGCTTCAAGGAGCATTGCTGACAGGATTTGCAATCTTACCAGTTTATCAACTGCCGGGATTCAAAATACAATCAACTCAATTAATTTATCTTACCGGGTTTCTGGCAGGCATTCTCGGCTTAGGCGCATTAATTTTAATCGTCAAAGGATTGATAGACTTAGGAAAAAACCTCACACCCTTACCCTATCCCATAGAAAACGGACAATTAATTCAAACAGGAATTTACAGCCTAGTGCGGCATCCATTATACAGCGGCTTAATTTTAGCAGCTTTCGGCTGGACAATCTTTCAAATGAGCTTATCGCACTTAATAGCCACAGCAATTTTATTGATATTTTTTGACATCAAAGCCAATCGCGAAGAAACCTGGTTAACCCAAAAATATCCCGCCTATTCAGAATACCGCCAGCGAGTCAAAAAAATAATTCCAGGAATTTATTAAAAGTTTTAGATTCCGGTTTGAATCAAGCGTTCTATGATATACTCAAAGATCGCAGGCTGTAGCATTAAACTTGTTGATGTACTCTGATTGAGCGATCGCCCATTTTCGATGAGCGATCGCCCGGCCAGCGCCTCTAACGCTTCCATCAGTTCGCGTCCAGAAACTTTGGGCAAAATTTCAGCTTTTAACTTCTCAGGAGTTAGCCCTTCTTGATTAATGGCCAACCAGTACATGATTTGTTGTTGCAGGGGAGACAGGCGATCGAACTGGCGATCGAGCAAATCCCACAAATCGCTAAAAACAGTATTTCCTTGCGCTAAAAATGCCTGAATATCACCGCTAAAAATATTTTTAATCGTGGTGGCTGCAATTTTGATCGCCAGGGGATTACCGCCAAAGTAGTTGACAATATCTCTACTTTGTAGTAGTGTTGCCTTTAATCCTTTAGCCGCAAGGATTTGCTGGCATACAGGCGGTGAAAGGCCGGAGAGTTTGAGCGATCGCACCGGCAAATTTTCGCCCGATCGCACAGCAAACCCGCCCGGTTGTTCTCGTCCGGTTAAAATCAGACAACTTTGGTGGGATTCGTCAGCAATGCGCCCAAATAACAGTCCGTAATCTTCATAGCCTTGTTGATATTGTCCGCTGCGATTTCCCCCTTGCAAAATTGACTCCAGATTGTCAAAAATTAACAAACAGCGTTTTTGCCACAACTGTTCTATGAGAGCGTGAATAGAGTTATTTTTGGCGGATGAATTAGTTAAAATTGGTAAAATATTGCTGAGGATAACATCTAAGGTTGGTGCTTGCTGCAAACTGCGCCAAATCACAAATTCAAATTGAGATTGAATTTGCTGAGCGAGTTTGACAGACAGAGAAGTTTTGCCGATACCGCCAATTCCAAAAATACCGATCGAACGGGTAGAATTGCTGCTAATCCAAGTTTCTAAAGTTTCCAGTTCCTGTTGGCGGTTGTAAAAGTGGGAAATATCGATCGCTTCTCCCCAATCTTGGATGCAGTTATTTGGTGTGCTGCTGTGCTGGTAGCGGCGCAAGACAGCTTGAAGATTTTGTTTTGAGACTTTTTCACCAATAATTTTAGAGAGAGTTCGCCACAAATGCGAACCGACTTGTTTAATATAATCGTGTTCGTAAAGTAAGCGATCGGCTATCTCTTGATAAGAATGTCCTTCCCAAGTTTCCAGAAAGACGAGGGATTGAATGTCATTGAGTTTTTGCTTTTTGTTTGCGGATTGTAACAGATGGTCGATTAGGGCGATCGCCTCTTGTGCTGTCATAAATTGTCATTTTGATTTGTTCAGTATATTTACCGAATATTCTGAGTGGGGGTTCTTTTTCAGGATAGAAAACAAATTTACTGAATTAACCGCAAGGTAGTCCATTTTATATTCGGCGGTTGAAACCGCGTCTATACGAACGAAGTCCGCCTTCGCGGACTAAGAAATAAAAGGGGTATTGAACTCGGATTTGGGATGAGGTCAAATCTCAAATCGATCGAGTGAATTTACGTAAGTTTACAAAAGCTTGTCACTTTTTCTCACCGGCAGGGCGATCGGAGGGGTTTATTCTTTGAGTTAAGGCAGAGAACAAGAGGAAAACTATAGGAGATGAACTATGAGTTGGTTGAAAATGACCTCTGAGTCCTTATATCTGATGAAAGGAGGGACTAATCAATATTTGGATAAAGTCGATTTAGCAGTACAGGGAGACCCAGCCAATCAGGAATTCAACCTGGATGTTCCGACTCAGTGGTTAGAAGGAAGTGATATTCCTAAAGTAGTTGTGATTGATGTTGGTTCGACCGAAAAGCCCAGTAAGGCTACAAGTATTTTTGATGCAGATGATATCATTTCAAAGGTAGTAAAACGTTCAAATTGGAACGCATCTGCACCATCAAGTCGGTTTGAACTCGTCGATCGACCAAAATTTATTGTCATTCATCATACGGAGACTCCTCCATCTTCAGGTGGTATTGACCAGGCCAAAACCGTTGTTAAGGATATTCAAAGCTTCCACATGGCTCCTGAACCAAAAGGCAGGGGTTGGAGCGACATTGGGTACAGCTTTTTGAATACAGTTGGCGGAATTCTAGTTGAAGGCAGATTTGGATCGTTAGAAGAAGCCATTAAGGGGAATGCCGTCAGAGGAGCTCATGCAGGTACAGATGCTGGCAATCGCGCCCCAGGTGTTGCTAGCGAGGGCAACTTTTCCACTAAAGCGATGGATTCCGATCAGTGGAATAGTTTGGTAAATATCTGCGCTGCTTTGTGTCAGTCCTGCAACATAGAACCCTCCCAAATTAAAGGGCATCGAGACTTTGTGCCTACAGATTGCCCCGGACAGTGGCTTTACGATCGATTGGATCGACTAAGAATGGAAGTTGCACAAAAGTTGGCAAGTTGAGAACGATTAAAGTATTGATTGCAAAGGAGAAACCTAATGGTTTGGCTGAAATTAACCTCTAAGGCATTGTACTTAATAGATGGAAATGAATATCTGGATAAGGCAGATCTCACGTTGATCCGTGCCACCCCAGAACAGTACAAATTGGATCTTCCTCTAGCATGGTTACAAGGAGAAGATGCGCCAGGAAAACTAATCGTTTCCCTGCAATCTCCAAGGGAGCCCAATCAGAAGATCTTTCCTCCCCCGCCTGCACCAACCCGTCGCCAAATCCGCATTACAAAGACTGGTATGATGCGATCGAATGGACTTGCAGTTCTGGAAGTAGCGTTAATGGAAGGGAGTAGGAAAGTTGATTCAGTTTCTGCCGTTTCGGGTGCTCCCGATCGTCAGGCGTTTCGATTAGCCTCTAAGAGTGAAGCAGGCAGCCGCGAACCTCTACCTGAGGGAATTTGGGATCTGGGTATGCCCAAACCCGATCCCATGACAAAAACAAGACCTAGTATCTCAAAGTTAGTTGAATTTGCCAGTGGCACAGCAGGGAATTTTACAAAAGATTGGCCGGAAGATGGAGATGGGTTGGGGCCTGTCTGGCTTGAGATGACCTGTCGCTTCCAAACAGCCAGATCTGCTATTGGTTTTCACGTAGACAACAACTCTGCCTCTGCTCCGGGTACGGTTGGTTGCGTTGGTATTATCAATGACTTGGATTTAAAGAGTTTGAGAAAATTTGTGAGTTGGTTTGATAATTCAACCCTTGCCCCGTATGTCGCAATTGTCGATTGGGGTTTAGGTTCAGTTTAGTGAGTTTCCATGTGAAATAGCGGCATAACAACCGCGCTGCACCGGAACCTACCAGTGAAGGTTGCAAGTACGCGCGAGCGAAGCTATCCCGAAGGGAACGCTCTTTCAAGAGGAAGCGACAATTTACCAACTTACAAAGCGTTACAAAAGCCTGTCACTTTTTCTCACCGGCAGGGCGATCGGGGTAGTTTATTCTTTGAATTAAGACAGAAAACAAGTGCGATCGCCCTTTCCTCTCCCTCGACAATTTACCAACTTACAAAGCGTTACAAAAAGTTGTCACTTTTTCTCACCGGCAGGGCGATCGGGGTACTTTATTCTTTGAGTTAAGGCAGAGAACAAGTAGTTCAGGCTATTCAAAACTGATGATTTCAGCCGTACAAAAGCTTGTCACTTTTTCTCACCGACAGCGCTATTTGTGCTGGGTTATCAATTGAATGGATAGTGAGATGGAGCAGTTAAGTGGTAGAACTCAACATGTACTTGACTAATAACTTCCAACTTTGGGAGTTCGTTAAGTCTTCAACAGCTGATCGTTGGGGAATTGACAACACCCCTAACGCAAAAGAAATTGAAAACCTCCGAGCGCTGTGCGAGAAGATTCTTCAACCTGCTCGTGACGCACTAGGGCCGATAAAAATTACATCTGGATTTCGCTCAAAAGAACTTAACGAAAAAGTTGGTGGAGCTGAGAACAGCGATCACCGGCTTGGTTTTGCAGCCGATGTTATTCCAGTCAGTAGCAGTACGCGGAAATTAGCGGATTGGGTTGTCAAGAATTGCCCGGAATTTGATCGAGTCATCCTCGAATTTGGCACAATTGACGATCCTAACTGGATACACATCAGTGTAGCCCCACATAACCGTAAGCAAGTTCTGAGAGCGACCCGTGAAAATGGGAAATTAGTCTACAAATCTATCAAATAATCAGACCGATATGTGCGGTTAAACACAGAGTTATATCTAGTAGCAAAAAGGAATAAAACAGCGTGGCGAGTTACGAAGAATTAAAGCCAGCATACCAATCTCTTTTTCAGATCTGTGTTGTTCGTCCAGAACGAGTGGATGATGCGAATCAAATAGTTGATCGCATTCTCAAAAACGAAAGCAGATATCGAATTGTACAAGCTAGAACGAGTGTGCCTTGGTCTGTTATTGCTCTGATTCACAGTCTCGAATCAAGCCTCGATTTTTCCACACACCTGCATAACGGAGATCCTCTATCTGCTAAGACGAAGAATGTACCCAAGGGACGACCGCCCGGTAATCCGCCGTTTACTTGGGAGGAGTCAGCAGAAGATGCTCTAAAGTTTGATGGGCTTGCTACCTGGCAGGAATGGTCAATTTCAGGTGTTTTGTATCGCCTAGAACTGTTCAACGGCACGGGTTATCGCAAGCGGGGCATTCGCAGTCCATATTTATGGTCATTCTCCAACCATTACTCAAAGGGCAAGTTTGTGAGGGATGGAGAATTCGATCCTGATGCCGTTTCTAAACAATGCGGTGCGGCTGTCTTACTGAAGACCATGTTGGAACGCGGAATTGACATAGATTTAGACAACTTAACCCCAGAACCGAGTGAAAAAATGGCTCCCATGTATCCTGGACGGATTATCAAAATTGGTGACGATGATGTAGAAGTTGTCAGACCTATACAACTACGCTTGAATGAACTTGGCTGCGGCCCACTTCAAGGAACAGGTTTTTTTGCTCAGAAAACGGAAGCAGCGGTGAAATTATTTCAGGCTCGATTTACTGACTCGAAAGGACAACCCCTAGTAATAGATGGAGAAGTTGGCCCGCTTACCTGGGAGGCATTATTCGGGGATGGAAGTGTGCCACTGCCACCTCCAGCCTCCTCTACATTGCTGACCAAAGTTATGGAAATTGCCGCTTCTCAAGTTGGTGTGAGGGAAAAACCACTTGGTTCTAATGATGGACCCGAAGTGAGAGATTATCTGCGCTCAGTTGGGCTTGGTCCGGGTCCCGACTCTGCTTGGTGCGTTGCGTTCCAATTTTGGTGCTTTCAGAAGGCTGCGGCTGCTTTAGGGCGGAATAACCCAATGGTGAAGACTGCTAGCGTTCTCGACCATTGGACGCGGGCTGGTCAACGCAATATTCCACGCATCACAACGCAGCAAGCTCAAAATAATCCGTCACTTGTGAAGCCAGGAATGATCTTCACAATCGACACTGGCGAACCTGGTGGATTTGGTCATGCTGGATTTGTTGAAAAGGTTGTTGGTGGAAGATTGGTCACGATTGAAGGCAATACTAACACCGGTGGTTCCCGTGAGGGTATTGGTGTCTTCCGCAGAGATACCCGCAAGATTGCAGATATCAACAAAGGGTTTATCGACTACAGCAGCTTCTAATAAATCAGGTAAGCTGTTCAAGTTTTAGTACCATTGGCTTACCAAGACAGTCAGAGAGAGGTGGGCAATCCCCATCTCTCTTCTTCAAGCTGAGATGAGGGGGAAAGATGCGACCATTGCTTTCCTTAAGCTTCACTCCAAAGTCACCCTACCGTGCCGATAATTCGCCACTAATGTAAACTGCTTAAGCCACAATGTACCAGATCACTCCTTCACTCCCTCACCAAATAACGGGAAATGAAGGTTGCAGGTGCGATCGCCCTTTCTTCTACCTCGACAATTCACCAACTTACAAACCTTTACAAAAGGCTGTCACTTTTTCTCAGCGGCAGGGCGATATGAAGGCTTGGGATTTGAAGCCTTTCAAAACGATCGGGTGTTGGTTATAATGCAGACAGGTAACAATCGATCGACACAACAATTCTGAGAATAGACTTATGAGCCCTCAAGTCGAATTTAAAGTTGCTGCCCCACCGTTTCGTTGGGACGAAGCAGGAGGTATCCGTATAGGTTTGAGCCGAGTAACTCTAGATAGCATACTTGCCTCATACCACAATGGCTCCACTCCTGAAGAAATTGCTATTCAGTTTTCAGTTCTACGTTTGGAAGATATATACAGTACCATTGCTTATTATTTAAATCATCGTCAGGAAATTGACAGTTATTTGGAGCAACGCAGCCAACAAGCTCAGCAACTGAGACAACAACTTACTCAAAAACACAACTTAGTCGATTTGAGGCAGCGCTTGCTTGCTCGTTATCACTCAAAAGAGGAGTCAATGCCAAGTGCGCCTGCTAACTGACGAGAATTTTAATGGAGCCATATTGCGTGGTCTGATGAGACGTTTGCCTAAATTGGATATAGTTCGCGTCCAAGATATAGGGCTGATGCACACTGACGATCCAGATATTTTAGAATGGGCTGCCAATGAGGGACGCATCTTACTTACCCATGATGTAGCCACCATTACGATGTATGCTTACGGGCGCGTCAATCAAGGACTACCTATGCTTGGAGTTGTTGAGGTTATTGCAACAGCGCCAATTGGTAAGATTATTGATGATTTAGAACTATTTATTTGTTGTAGTGAGCCTGAAGAATATGAAGGTCGTGTTCTTTTCATTCCTTTCTCTTGATGCGATCTCTTAGCTCGACAATTTACCAAGTTACAAACCTTTACAAAAGCTTATCACTTTTTTCACCGACAGGGCGATCGGGGTAGTTTATTCTTTGAAATAAGACAGAAAACAAGTGCGCTCGCTCTTTCCTCTCGATCGACAATTTACCAATTTACAAGCCTTTACAAAAGCCTGTCACTTTCTCTCACCGGCGCAGATTTATAGCCCAGCGAATACTGCGGCACAAAGGTTCCGATTTTGCTTATAATAGAAAGGCACAGAAAACTTTTATTAGATTTAAAAGAGGAAGGATGCCAACACTAATCTTGAGCAACGAGCAAGTTGTCGAACTCGTCAAACAGTTGTCACTTGAACAACAAGTAGAGGTGTTCAGATTCTTACTTCTTCAGCAGTGGAGTCAATGGGAATCATTATCTCGTTATGGTGTCGATCGAGTTAGACTAATTGCCCAAGAGCGAGGCTGCAACTGGGATCTGATGTCTGAAGAAGAACGCGAATCTTTGATCGATGACATAGTGCATGAAAAGTAATGCAGTACATAGTAGTTTTTGATACTAATATTCTGCTGTCTGCATTGCTATCTCTAAATGGCAATCCATTCCGATGCCTTGCACTGGCAAAGATTGGGCAGATTGAGTCTGTTGCCTGCCAAGAAATATTGGATGAATTTGCAGAAAAACTGCAGCTAAAATTTAAATTTTCTGAAGAGATGACCAAAGCTGCTGTTGAAGAGGTTCGTGAGTTCTCCCGGATTGTTGAGATTTCTGCAACCCTCAAGGCAGTTCCAGCAGATTCAGATGATGACATGGTTGTAGAATGTGCAGTGAATGGAAATGCTACTCATATTGTCACGGGTGATAAGCACCTTCTAACGTTGACGGCTTACAGGAGTATCAAAATTGTCAAGGCGACAGAGTTTATCGCGTTATTATCGCAAGCTTAGATGTTGTAGATTTTGCTGAAACGATAGATTGCGATCGACTGTAATGAACACATGAAACTCCGCTTCTGCAAGGGTAAGAAGTTCACCATCCCTCACCCAATAACGGGAAATAAAGGTTGCAGGCGCGATCGCTCTTTCCCCTGATTAATACTAATGACTGATGACTACTGACTAATGACTGCTTTCGGAGTCAACTGTCAACTGTCAACTGTCAACTATCAACTATCAACTGACTTTCATTCATGCCGCGTACCATCAGGCATCACCGCACCCTTTAAATTCGCCCCGGTCAAATTTGTCTCCAACAGCAAAGCATTCCTCAAATTAGCACCCTTCAAATTAGCACCCTCCAGATTAGCCATCCACAGATTCGCCCCCTCCAAATTCGCCCCCTCCAACTCAGCATTAACCAGAAAAACACCTTTCATAAAAGCACCTGTTAAATTAGAATTTTTCAAATTACTCCCTCCCAAATAAGCATCTTCTAAAAACGCATTTTCTAAATTGCTTTTCTCCAAATTCGCCCCAGCTAAATTGCTGCTTATCAGGTAAACACCAGTCAAATTTGCCTGTTTCAAGTTAGCATTTACCAAATTGGCACTCCACAAATTGGCATCTTTGAGGTTGGCTTTTTCTAAATTTACCCCTTCGAGAAAAACAGCGCCCAAATTAGCCCCAGAAAGATTGCACCCCCGGCATTCTCTGGTAACAAGCAACTGTCGGACTTGATGCTTGACTGACGAACTGTTGGCTGCGAAAATGATTAAACCTGTAGTTGCTAAGCCGAGCGCCCAAAAAGCCGCCATCCCGATCGCACTTACAATCTTTTTTTGTTTCATGCCTCGAAAATCCGGTCTTTGTATAAAAATATACGCATAACTTCTAGTGTTTACAATTAATATTTTGCTGCTTTCCCCGTTCCATGATGAAAAAACAGTTAAAAATTAAATTGCTAGCGATCGCCATTATACTCAGCTTAGCAATAATCGCTGTCGGGTGCGATCGCCTTCTCAAAAAACCCTTTCAACTCCCCGCATCAGCCAAACAAGAACCCTGGCCAGTGCAAACAGGTCTCCGAATCAACATCCTCCGCTCCAACATACCAACAGTCAACCGCACAGTTCTAGTACCCGACGAAGCCACATTCTTAGCAGCAATCCAAAAGTGGAATCTCAAAGGACACTGGCCAATTCTCATCGAAGATCAAAAATATGCGCCGATGTTTTTGCAGCGCTTCGGGCCCGCTGAAATCCTCCGTTTACCCAGCATCAAACAGGAGATCCCAAAAAATCAAAAACTCCAACAATTAATGCTGAAGGCAACAGCAGCAGCCTGGAATGCCACGGATGCTGAAACCTTAAAAGCAAAATGGAGGGAACTCGGCTGGGAACCGCCTGGAGCAGTCATCACATCAGAAAATGACCCCGCACGCACAGCAGCAGTTGCCTTAGCAGCGGCCCGCGGCGAACCTTTAGTATTTCTCGAAGGCAACTTCGGAAAACCCAACGATAACCTGAATACCGCACAGTGGAAAAATCTGCAAACAGCAGTTACAAAAGCTGTTGAATCAACCGGATATTTTTACTCGCAACTCGGAGACGCGATCGACACTATAACTATTGTACGCCAACTAGCTGTAAAATATCAATCCCCTCAAAACAAAGACGAACAATTAGCTGTTACCGACGGTTTGGGACGGCACCCGAACGGCGAACGCTGGGCCGCCACTGGCTGGATTTACGGCTCCCAAGTGCGATCGATCTATCAAGCCATGTGCGCCATATTTCTCGACAGCGAAACAGCCATGCTTTATGATAGTTACCCAAAAGAAGGAAATTGGGGAAAATACGAAATGGAGTCAGCAGCTAGCGGACTAAAAACCATAGGCATTAATGTAGAATTAGTGCAGCAACCAGAATCTAGCCTCCAACAGTGGCGGAGTTTAGCATCAAAACCGTGGACATTTGACTTAATATTGATGAATTCCAAAGGCTATCCAAAATCATTCCAAGTCGGTAACGGCGACGCCTCGGTTGAGGATATACCAAAACTCCAATTTCCCGCTGCCGTCCACCTGATCCACAGTTGGTCTGCAGCAGCGCCAGATGACGCAAGTACCGTTGCTGGAAGGTGGTTGCAAAACGGTGCTTACGCATATATTGGCAGCGTCAACGAACCTTTGTTGTCTGCATTTATTCCAGCTAAAATAATGGTCGATCGCCTGAAGCGGGGAGCACCCTTTTTAATCGCAGCGCGCCAGCTAGAATCTCCTCCTTGGAAAGTCGCCACCATCGGCGATCCGCTAATGTCGATCGCCAAATCCCGACCCAGAATCCCGTCCGCGCAACAACCGATGAATCAATTTTAGATTTTAGATTTTAGATTTTAGATTGATGGTTTTAGAAGTGTAACTGAGAATACAATGACCTAAAATCTGCTGGCTCTCAGAATCGGTCTTTTCAGCCCAGTCGCCAGCCCAAAAAATCTACCATCAAATACGCCTTGATTAATACCAGTTTAAAAAAAGAATCTAACTCGCTAGCAAGCTGCCAACCCTTAGTTCATCAGTCATTCCTAATTCTTCAATCTAAAATCTAAAATCTAAAATCTAAAATCGTATAACTTGTCAATTCCCCTAAAATCACTCAAAATGAAAATAAGAAATAAAATGTAATATTTATCTAACTTCTCACAGAAGAATTAACCGCTAAATGAAAGCCACCCATCCTGTGGATCTGCTGCCGCCCCGGCAAACCGCAGAAACTCCCCATGCCTCCCGCCTCAGCCCGCTGTTCAACCGCCTGCACCCGAGCCCAGAAACCCTCCTGCTCATCCTCTCCCTAGTCATAGGGGGAGTTACGGGCGCAGGCGTCGTCACCTTTCACTACCTGATCCACTTGATCCACAGCGTGATGCTGGAAGACTTCATGGGGGCGATCGCTCGATCGGGCTCTTGGACACTAGCGTGCATTCCCACCCTCGGCGGAGTCATCATCGGGCTGATGCGCTGGCGGTTTCGGGACTTTGGCCCGAATATGTCATCCTTAATTGCAGCCACCCGCGGGCTGCAAGAACTCTCCCCGCTCAAACCCGTCACGAAAATGGTGGCCGCCTCTGTATCCCTCGGCACCGGTGCCTCCCTCGGCCCGGAAGCCCCCAGCGTCGAAATCGGCGCCAATTTCGGAATGCTGCTAGCTCAAATCTTGCAGCTATCCCCAGAACGGCAGCGCTTGCTCCTCGGCGCGGGAGCAGCAGCAGGTTTATCCGCCGGGTTTAACTCTCCCATTGCCGGAGTGTTCTTTGCCTTAGAAGTCGTGCTCGGCAGCACCTTCGCCACTTCGTCAGTCAGCGTTGTCTTGCTATCCGCCGTAGTTTCGGCGCTGATCGCTCAAATTTGTTTGGGAGCTCAGCCGGCCTTTGCTTTGCCTGTCTACGATGTCCGCAGCCCGCTAGAACTGCCACTGTACATGGGATTGGGACTTTTGGCGAGCGGAGTTTCCCTGGCTTATACAGAAGCAATTCAATTGGCCGATCGCTGTTTTCAAGGAAAAGTCCGAGGATTTGCTTGGCTCGGACGACTGCCCCGGCCGCTTCATCCCGTCATCGGCGGTGCGATCGTCGGTTTAGTCGCCCTGCAATTCCCTCAAGTTTTGGGTGTGGGCTACGAAACAGTCCAAGCCATGCTCCAAGATGTGAAATTTTCCTTGTCTTTGCTGCTGTTGCTGCTATTCGTCAAACTGGCCGTGACAGCAATCAGCCTCGGCAGCGGTTTAGTCGGCGGGATATTCGCTCCGGCGATGTTTTTGGGAGCTTCCCTGGGTTCGGCTTACGGCATCTTTTTGGAACTGCTGCCGGCATTGAGCGATCGAGTCGCAGGCCCTCCCGCCTATGCCATGGTGGGTATGGCCGCCGTCCTCGCCGGCAGCGCCAGAGCACCGCTGACAGCCATTTTGTTGATGTTTGAATTAACCCGCGATTACCGGATTGTCTTGCCTTTGATGGCCGCAGTCGGATTGAGCGTTTGGCTGGTGGAGTTTGTCAACCGCCGATCGGCAGCCCACAGCCTCAACCTCCAGCAAATGGGCGTAGATGTTGCTGTCAATACACCGATCCAAGCCCGAGAACAGTTGCAGGATTGGGAAGATGTTCTCGGAGAGCGCATTGTCACAGAACTGATTTCTTGCGAACTTCCCACCGAAGACGAAGAGATTATCGAGGAGCCAGCGTTAGTAATGGCTAATGCACATTTGCTACCAGATGTCAAGCCTTTGTCGGAAACAAAATAAGCGGTTGAAGTGCGATCGACTCAAGGTTGATTGCTGACCAAACTAATAACCAAAAACTTAAATATTGCAACCATGATATTTATCAACCCAAAAACAGATTACGCCTTCAAAAAAATCTTCGGTTCCTCAGAAAGCAAAGAGATTCTGATCAGCTTTCTCAACGCCCTGGTTTATGAAGGAAATCCCACCATTGAAGATTTAGAAATCATCAACCCGAATCTGCCCCCAAAAGTTGAAGGATTGAAAGATACTTATCTTGATGTCAAAGCCAAACTAATCGATGGCACTTTAGTAATCATTGAA
Source organism: Microcoleus sp. ARI1-B5 (assembly GCF_036705795.1). Lineage (NCBI taxonomy): Bacteria > Bacillati > Cyanobacteriota > Cyanophyceae > Oscillatoriales > Microcoleaceae > Microcoleus > Microcoleus sp. ARI1-B5. The sequence goes on along the minus strand of NZ_JAUBVK010000002.1, from coordinate 134,353 downwards.
ATGCAAGTGCTCAACGTGCAGTCTTTTGGTAAGCGGGTTTTGTACAATGCAGCAAAAACTTACGCCTCTCAATTACGAGCAGGAGAAGGCTAT
>NZ_JAUBVK010000002.1:132781-134160 GCF_036705795.1 Microcoleus sp. ARI1-B5 | reverse complement strand
ACAGTTTATTTACGACCAACAGGGAGCGATTATTAAAGCTTCTCAGGAAGCACGAGAGGAAGGCAGAGAGGAAGGAAAAGAAGTAGGAATGCGAGAAAAGGCGATCGCGATCGCCCGACAATTACTTTCACGCCTAGATGACGAAACCATCAGCCAAACTACAGGGCTGAGCCTTGAGGATGTACGCAATCTGCGATCGACCGATTCCTAGTTTAAAGTAGTTGGGCCCGCTCGCACATCGCCCGCCGAGATCCCGCACTCAACCCCTCGATCGGACAGACAGTGGCGCTACACTCAACTCTGGGCTAAAATAATCACATATTATTAACAATCGGCAGAGAGGGGCTTCGGTGGCAGGAAACGAGGCAACTGCGAAAAACAAAAGTCAGAAAACATTAGGAAAAACCCCCTTGGGTTCCAGTCATTACGGCTTGTTAGGGCTGCATCCTTCAGCCCAAGCCATCGAAATTCGGCGATCGTACCGGGAACTGAGCAAACTCTACCATCCCGATACTACCGACTTGCCGCCCGCAGTCGCTACCGCCAAATTTCAGCAGCTCAACAACGCCTACGCCACCCTCAGCAACCCAGAACGCCGCCTCGCCTACGACCTCAAAATAGGCTATTCTCGCCTGAACGTGATTCAGTCGCCCCCGGGCTTCAACACTCCGGTTTCGGGATCGAGTAAAAAAACTTCTAACTCGGCTTACCTAGATCCCACGGATCGGCCTCTGTCCCCCGGCGAAATATTCGCTCTATTTATCATGGGGGCTACTTTAGTCGGATGCTTGGTACTGGCGATCGCGATCGGCTTAATTCGCGGCAATTAAACCCTCAAATCCCCAATCCCCGAATCCCCCAATCTAAAATCTAAAATCTAAAATCTAAAATCCCATGACTCTTCCTTCCGCTGACACTCCTTTGTACAGCCATCCACTGCCAGAAATCGAGCAGTGGCTAAAAAGCCGCGGCTGCCAGCAAGACCGGCGAGAACTCCACTGCTGGCAGATCGATCGACCTACCTGGAAAGCAGAACTCTCCCTCGATATCGACCAACTCACCGTCCGCTACATTGACGCCGGAGCCGACGGCCAAGACATTCAGCGATCCTTCAAATACTCTCTCTCGCGTCACGACATTGAAGATGCCGTTTTCTCCGGCCCCTAATTTGATTTTAGATTGGCGATTTTAGATTTTAGATTGAGAAATATACTTCAGAATCCACATCTAATTGGAAACTGAAAAATTAATCTAAAATCCAAAATCCAAAATCCAAAATCGTTTTTAGATTTTAGATTGAGGAATATACTTCAGAATCCACATCTAATTGGAAACTGAAAAATTAATCTAAAATCCAAAATCCAAAATCCAAAATCGTT
>NZ_JAUBVK010000002.1:74538-132681 GCF_036705795.1 Microcoleus sp. ARI1-B5 | reverse complement strand
AATATACTTCAGAATCCACATCTAATTGGAAACTGAAAAATTAATCTAAAATCCAAAATCCAAAATCCAAAATCGTTAGACTTTGCCAAATCGGCGATTGCGCTGCTGATAAGTAGACAAAGCGCGGTGAAATTCCGATCGGTCGAAATCCGGCCACAGCGTCTCAGTAATGTAAATTTCCGAATAAGCCATTTGCCACAGCAGAAAATTGCTCAGCCGCATTTCCCCGCTCGTCCGAATCAGCAAATCCGGATCGCAAACATCAGCAGTATACAAATAGCGTTTAAATAAAACCTCATCAATCTCCTCCGGCTGCAACTTGCCCTCTTGCACCTGAGTGGCGATCGCCCGACAAGCCTGTACAATCTCCTGGCGGCCTCCGTAATTCGTCGCCACCCGAAACAGAATCCCCCGATTGTGCTGAGTAGCCGTCACAGAGCGCTCGATTTCCGCCTGCAAAGACTTCGGCAAAGCCTGCAAATTCCCCATAAATTGAATTTGCACGTCCTCGTCCACCATCTCCCGCAATTCTTGCCGCAGCTTGCCTTCAAACAAACTCATCAAAAAATCCACCTCCCCGGCCGGCCGCCCCCAATTCTCCGTCGAAAAAGCATAGGCCGTTAAAGCTGGAATTCCCCAATCTTTGCAGCAGCGCAGCAGTTCCTTGAGAGCGCTAGCCCCCCGGCGGTGTCCCGCAATCCGCGGCAACCCCTGATTCTTAGCCCAGCGCCCGTTCCCGTCCATAATCACTGCTATGTGCTTAGGCAGTAGTTCTTGTTGTAGATCCGCAGGCAACTTTTCCAAGCAAATTCCTTGACTCATGGTTTCTCCCGATTACCCGACTAACGGCGCAGTATCCGTTTTAACAGTGTCACTCCCTTCAATCCTATCTGGCGTCCGAGATTGCCGATCGGAATTGGAGCCACAACTCTTTCTCCCTCCGACGGAAACAGCTTTGCTTCGAGCAATTCCTTAAGTTTGCTGCTAGTCAAAGGTCGATTTAAAGTTCCCATCTGCGCCAGAGAAATCGAACCCGTTTCCTCCGACACCACGACGCACACGCAAGCTTGCACCCGTTCTGTAATCCCCATCGCCGCCCGGTGGCGGGTTCCCAACTGCCGCGAGGCGCTGCGATCGGACAAAGGCAAAATTACCCCCGCCGACACGATCCGCGAAGCCCGAATCAAAACAGCCCCGTCGTGCAGCAAAGTTTGCGGCTGAAAGATAGTCTGCAACAATTCCTTAGACACTTCAGCATTTAGCTTCACTCCCGGCACAGAAAAATCCCGATCGTCGATCGGAGAATCTGTTTCTACAATTAATAAAGCGCCCGTGCGGTTTTGCGAAAGTTCTTTTACTGCGTCCACAATTTCATCTATTACGCTGTCCGGTTCGGGAGTTGGTCGGCGATCGCGTCCAAACAATTGTATAATTTCCCCCCGACCCAATTGTTCCAGAAATCGGCGAAACTCCGACTGCAATATTACCGCCATTGCCACAGCAGAACCCGTCACCAAGCTGTTGAGCGCCACGTGCAACAGTCTCAATCCAGCCCAGTTGCTCACCGCCGCCGCCAGCATCAAAATAATAAATCCGCGTACCATCCAAAGCGTCCGGCGCTCCCCGACAATGACGAGCACCAAATACGCAAGCGCAAATACCAGTCCAATATCGATCGCCTGAATCAATAAGGACTGAACGAGGCCAAAGTCATAGCCAGATTGTTGATTGTTCATGGTTCATCGAACGCTACCGCCTGTGAACCGCGAACCGTGATGCACTCGAACCCATGAACCATGAACAGTTGTTATTCCAATCGCGTTACTGAACAAGCCAAAAGTAAAAAGTTCAAAAACAATCATCAAGAAATCCCAATGAATCATCTTACTTTTTACTTTTTACTTTTTATGTTTTACTTACTTTTCTTTTGAGTTCCGAGTCTTTCAGGAAGGCGGTCAAACCTCAGCAAATCCTCGTCAGTTTCCCGCTCTAAAATCGTGTGAGCTTCCCCATTTCTCACTAAAACCGCTGCCGGTCGGGGCACTCGGTTGTAGTTAGAAGACATACTGTAATTGTATGCCCCTGTAGCCGTAACGGCGAGAATATCTCCGGCCTGACACTCCGGCAATTTGGCATCTTTAATCAGAATATCGCCTGATTCGCAGTGTTTCCCTGCAATTGTCACTGTTTCCGTTAACTCAGCAGACATTTTGCCGGCTGCGAGGACTTGATAAACTGATTGATAGGTAATAGGACGCGGGTTGTCCGACATTCCGCCATCTACAGATAAATACGTCCTAACTCCCGGAATGACTTTTTTAGAGCCAACAGTGTAAGCTGTGACGCAAGCTGTACCCACGAGCGATCGACCCGGTTCGCACAGCAATTTCGGTAATGGCAATTGCGGCCGCTTCTTGCAAGCTGCCACCACTGCGGTGCAAACTGTCCGAGCCCAATCTTCAATGCTTGGAGGATCGTCCGCTTCAGTATAGCGAATGCCCAACCCGCCGCCAATATTAATTTCTGTCGCTGGCAAACCATAACTCTGCGCTTTTGTCAAGGCCCCAACTATGACATCCGCTAAATCGTGGTGGGGTTGCAGTTCAAAAATCTGAGAGCCGATGTGAGCGTGGACTCCCACACCAGATAAGCAGGGCTGTTCGCTGATGAACTTAAATACATCATCGAGCGAATTGGGATCGAAGCCAAATTTACTGTCGATTTGACCCGTCTTAATGTAGTCGTGGGTGTGACACTCAATTCCCGGAGTAAACCGCACCATAACTCGTATCGGCCCGTCGGTTTTGCTGCTTCCCAAGGCTGCGAGAGTCTCTAAATCATGCCAGTTGTCGGCTACGATAGTGCAGCCGCTTTCGACAGCTAGCTGGAGTTCCTCGCGGGACTTGTTGTTACCGTGGAAATAGATTTTATCGGGACTGACACCAGCTTTCAGTGCAGTGCGGATTTCGCCGGCAGATACGACATCGATGCCTAAACCTTCCGAAGCTGCGATCGCACAAACCGCCAAACAACTCCAAGCCTTAGAAGCATAGAGCACTTGAGTTTCGCCCGGATAGTAATGCTTGAAAGCATCGCGGTACTGGGCGCAAGTCGTCCGCAGCGTTTCTTCGTCTAAAATGTACAGCGGTGAGCCAAATTGCTCTACCAAGGCTGTCACCTCGCAGCCTCCGATTTCCAGCCTGTCTCGGCTGTTAACTTTAGCTGTCAGCGGTAAAAGTTGTTGATTGGGCGATGGCTTACGCCCCGCTACGCTACGACTTTTCAGGGATTCTGGAGACTCTGACGGCTGATCGAGTCCAGATTCCACCCTGAGAGATTGAGTTGATACCATCGGCGCAATAACTCTCCTTGGTTATTTTCATGCGTCAGCATTCCTCAGTCAGCAGTGAACAGTCGCTGCTGTAGACTAAAGTCTGGAGACTGATTAATTACTTGACCATAGCAAAAAAAATTAATCGCTACTTTATTTCCTAGTGTACAATTGACCGCCGTGCCTTTTCTAGAAATTAAACATATCAACGCCGAACACCTCAACAGTGCAGTCGAGCTCGATCGCCTGTGTTTTGGCGGACTTTGGACGATCGAAGGCTACAGGCGCGAGTTAGACAGTCCTAACAGCGATTTACTGGGTTTGTGGGCATCCGCAACCGGTTCCGGCGGATCGGCAAGATTGGACAGCCAACTTGAGTCTTTTGATATTCTCACCCCTCAAAACGCGGCGGACACGCACCATCCACCGCCCCTACAACTTCCACCAACCCTCATCGGTTTGGGTTGTCTGTGGGCAATTTTAGAAGAAGCTCACATTACAATTTTGGCGATCGATCCGCGCTTTCAGGGTCAGGGTTTGGGGCAAGCTCTGCTTTGGGCATTGCTAAAATCGGCACACCGCAGACAGTTAGAACGGGCAACTTTAGAAGTGCGAACTTCTAATTCGATCGCACTGTCTCTGTACAACAAATTTGGCTTTAAGGAGGCAGGACGGCGCAAGCGATACTACGCAGACACAGGAGAAGATGCTGCGATTATGTGGCGCAGCGGCATTGAAAAACCGGAATTTGAGCAATATTTGGCGATCGAGAAACAGCAAATTTGCGATCGGCTCCTCCAGAAAAACTGGCAGCCGTCGATCGATAGTTTTGAGTTGTGAGTTTTGAGTTTTGAGCAGCCTACTTTGGGGATTCCAGTTATGCTAAGAATTGAATTTACTCAAACAGAAATCAAATCTCTGCATGATTAGCGCTTTCATCATCATCCTAATATGCAATCAACCTCAGCATTGGACTAAACATCTGCCTGAACAGCCATACTTACCGCTTTGCTTCGCGCTTCTATAATTTGACCTATCTCGCGCCCCAAGCTTGGTTGACGTTCAATCATCGTATTGACAGCATCCGAGTAGATCACAAAAACTTGCAAATCGTCAACGGCGACGATCGATACCGGACTCGGTTCCCCACTAAACAGTGCCATCTCGCCAAAAAACTCACCGCGCAAGATAGTCATTACCTCCAACTCCATGCCGAACTTGTTCGTAACTGTTACCTTAGCCTGACCCGCAATGATAATGTACAAAGCATTACCAGGCTCGCCCTGCCGGATGACTTTCTCTCCTGCACCAAACTTCTGTAAAATAGTTCCCTTAGTTAAGTCATCCAAATTTTTGGGTTCTCTAGCTAAAGGCATAAATCCGGGAATTGAGTGCAGGCTTTGGGCTAACTTACTTGAAGCGCTATCTGCCTTATCAGCAGCTTCCACAGCATATTCGTATCGGTAGCGATATAGCGTCAGGTTGTTTCGCTGCGCTGCGTACCAGACTCGCGTCATAAATCGATCGAGTATCTGCTCCACATCCTCAAAGTTTTCGATAAAAAACTCCACCTCATAGATAATTGCAGTCTCATCATAGGATGTGGTTTTGATCTCTGGTTCGGGTTCGGCTAATATTCCTTGTGTAGCCAAAGCTGTACTTAGTAGTACCTGCTTCACCAGGTTAGGGGGGGTATCGTAGGAAAAGCCAATATTGAGGCGTTGGTTGTAAATGCGTTCTGGTTGGCTGTAATTACGGATTATTTCTTTTCCAATGAACTGATGGGGAACAATAATCACTTGGCGTTCGAGAGTTAGCAGGCGAACCGATCGCCAATTGATATCAACTACCTGCCCTTCGATCTCTCCAATACGCAACCAATCACCGACACTGAAGGGGCGTTCCAAAAGCAGCGCAATGCCAGACATGATGCTGCCCAATGTATCCTGAAGCGCCAAACCGATCACGATCGAGCTAACGCCCAATCCGGTAGCAAGACCGGCCAAATCAGCACCCCACACTGCCGCCAGTACGATCGCGCTTCCCACAAGCACCAAAAACAACCTAGAAAGATCGATCAGCAGTTTGGGCATCCGCGCCCGCCATGTATTCGCCTCCGCTTCTTCAAACAAAATCACATTAAACAGCGAGAGAGAGGCGTAGATAACAGATATCCAGAACAGCGTTGCGACGAGCTTGGGAAAATTCCCATTAACGTCAAGCGTCAGGACATTCCTGATTAAAACCATCAGCATTAAGATGGGCAAGACGAGGTTTTTTACAACCATCAGGGTAGCCGCCAGCGGTCTACCGCGCCTTTGTAGATGATAAATAACTTCTCCTAGTAAAACTACCAGGAATGGGAAGCCTAATCCGACAATTAACGCCCAGGTTTGCCAGTCGTTTGAAAAGCTTAAATTACTCATATACTTCTTCCTATCGAACACTTATGGGAAGCTTAGAATTTTTGATTTGCCAAGCCACTAGCTGTTCTTTTCCTGGTTCTTGAATTTCACCAACCAGCTCAAAATCGTATAGTTCGGTCAAGCGATCGCAAATGTCTTGAGAAACTAAGATTGCTCCCGGCCCACAAGCCGACTTCAACCTATTGGCAATATTTACAGTATCGCCCCAAACATCGTAGAGCAATTTATTTTTGCCAATCACGCCTGCAACCACATCTCCTGAATTGATGCCGATCCGCAAATCTAGATGCAAGTCTTTTTCATAACTAAATCGGCGGACAAACGACAGCATTTCTAAAGCAAAATCTACCGTGCGTTTGTCATGATCCAGACGCGGCACACCAAGCCCGCATACAGCCATGTAGCCGTCACCAATAGTTTTAATCTTCTCAAGGCCGTATTTTTCTGTCATTTCATCGAAGGCTGTTACCAGTTCATTAAGCAAGGCAACAACCTCTTGAGGGGACATTGAGTGAGTGAGCTTGGTGAATTGGTGGAGGTCTGAAAACAAGACCGAGACATTAGAAATCTGCTCGGCAATTTCTCGATCGCCCTGTTTGAGGCGTTTGGCTATGGCGGGACTAAATATACTTAAGACTAATGCTTCATTTTGGCGATTTTCCTGTTCGATTAGTTGAGTTTCGGCACGAAGGCTGCCTATCGTTTGGTTAAATGACTTAGCTAAGTCTCCAAATTCATCTTGCGAACCCGATTTGACAACCGCATCAAATTCCCCAGCCCCTACCTTGCGGGCGCTAGCGATTAACGTCTTGATGGGTTTGACAAAGATTGCACTCAGCCACATGGCAACAAGCGTGATTAGCGCGATGATTAAAGTAGCCCCAATCAAAACTGTTTTTTCAAACGAGTGAATTGGGGCATAGGCTTCAGAAACATCTATCTCCGCCACGATAACCCACCTCAATCCATCAATCTCTAGTGGAGCATAAGAACTCAAAACCGGAATATTACGATAATCGTCGAGCACCTGCGTTCCCTGTTTCCCAAACAACGCTTCCTTCACTGCTTTTGTTTGCACTTCCTGTAGGAGGATGGTAGTATTAAATTCTTTGATTTTCTTGATGGTCTTTTCATCAGTGCCGATCGAGCGTAGAGTTTTTGCATGACCTTCTGGGTCTTCAATCTGGAAACGAGACGCAGAGCGCATCAAATAATCCGACCCCACCAGATAAGTTTCTCCTGAATCGCCCAAACCATTTTGTTTCCAATTTTTGTTACCAGTCATCACATTGTTAATTTTGTCAACGGGAAGCTGGAGGGCCAAAACACCAATGAATTGGGAGCCGTTAAAGATTGGGGCAGCGATAAAAGCCGCAGGCGCACTCCCAGAAGGGGTGTAGGGCTTAAAATCTACTATTTTTACATAGCCCGTTCCATTTGCTTGTCGGGCGGCGGCGATCGCGGATGCTAGGTTACTCTCGTTGTAGGGGCCGTCGGTTAAGTTTGTGGTAAAATCGGCTTCTTTAAAAACCGTGTAGACAACTGTTCCTTCGGGATCGATCAAAAACATATCGTAGTAACCGTATTTTTCAACTATATTGCGAAAAATAGGGTGGTAGCGGGCGTGAGCGCGGCTGTAAGCGCTGGCATCGCCTGGGTTGTCAAGGAGAAGTTTTTTGCCAACGGGGTTGGGGTTAGCAGCGATGTAGTGGTACTGCAAGTAACGGGCAGCGGCGGTTTTTGGCGTGTAGGATGCCAGAACAGGCGAACCCTCGTTAGTTCGCGTTAGTTTGGGTATAAATTGTGTCTGGTAGTAGGTATCAATTTTTTTGTCAAAATCCGCTGGTACTGTTGATTCTTGAAGTTGGCGGTAGGCTGTCTTGAAATCTTGCATGGCACCGACGACTGTCAAATCTTCGCTTAGGGTTTGGCTGTGGTGGTAAAGGCTTTCAAAATAATCTTGGATTTGATAAGTCTTGGCAGCCCGAAGGCTGGTTAATTGGTTGAAGACTTTTTCGGTTATAGTAGCTTTCCCACTGCTAGAGCATATATAGGTGCTGGCGAGCATAGCGCAAAGGCTGACTACCAGCAAAATGACTATGAGTTTTGTCTTTATACTTAACTGCTTAAGTAATTGCATAGGATGTTTCCTGATATTATTTGCCTTATTTCTCGATTTTAGACTAGACATCTCCATAAATTCCATTTTAACCATTCTGCTACAAATATTTTAGACTAATTGTTGGAAAAGTCTCTTGTCTAATTAATATAGAGACGCAAGATTTCGCGTCTCTACATTCTTTTTCGGAGAAGTCTAATGCCTGTGGTGTATTTGTCGGCTTTGTCAATTTTCGATCGGTTCTAAGTTATTTTGAGCTTCTCCAAGGTTGGTTTGAAATTGCACCGGATAATAGGAGAATAGATTAATCTGCTCTTTCTCCAGTAGAGTCAGTATCGCTAGGTTGATTTTTTCGATGGTATCAAAGTATAATTGAGGATTACCATTAGTCTTAGCAAAAACCCGAATTTTAATGACACGAGAATTTTGATTTATTTCGCTAAAGTAGATAAAAAATTTTTCAGTCAATATCTCAATAGACTTCGGAATTTCTCGAAGACCCATACAAATTTTTTCGGTTTTTTCTGCCGAAATACCATCTATTTTCAGGGTGAAGTTGATACCTATTGAATTATCATTCCCTACCAATTGGAAGCAATTTTCAACGACTCCATTAATCATTTTAGAATTGGGCACTTTTTGGATAGTGTTTCTGCTCAGTATACGAAGCGTTGTACTTCTGAGTCCCACCTGTTCCACCTTAATTAGACCCTCTATTCCAGGCATCGTCACTTGGTCACCGGGTCGAAACAGATTATCTACGTAGATAATGATGGTACAACACAAGTCATAGATCAGGTCTTTGAGTAACAAACCTATGGCAACACCCGCTCCACCAAGCAGACCGATGAGTGCCCCTGCCGATGCACCCAAAAACACCTCACTTGCTTTGAGCAAGATAATCGCGATCGCCAGCACCTGAAACAATTTCGGCAGATAGGGCACGAGCAAATCGTCTAACTCGGTTTCACTTTTGAGCGCCTATAGTTTAAGCACCTCTCCCAACACAGGAGCGGCACGGTAAACAATAAAGGCGAAAGTAGCGTAAGCACCAAACCTGAGAATACCTTCTACTTTTTCGTTCAATTCAGGGCTGAAATTTTCTGCCAGAATTAGCTGCACTATCCAGAGTCCACCGATGACAATCAGCCAGTTTAAAGGTTGCTTGATAATCTCGACCAACTCATCGTCAAAGGTGGTCTGCGTTTTGCTAGTCAGGCGCTCGATTCTGCGAATGATAACTTCGGAGAAAACTTGTTTTAACGCCAGGGTAAGTGTGAGGACAATGACGCTCAGAACGATTTTGAACAGCGGTATAGGTATGTGGACGATCGAGATGTCTCCACTAAAAATGAGTTTCCCCAAATCAGAACCAGCAAGAGCTTCTCTAAATGATATTGCAAAAGTTTTCATGGTTTTCTAATTCGATACTTACACAGCGTGGCAGTTTATTATCTTTAAACTACCCCGACTTGCTTGTTAAAAATCGGGGATTGTTTCGTCGTTATTCAAGAACGCAACACAAAGCGATTGTTTAACGGTTGCACAGGTCTGGCGTCAATGGATATTAAGTTGGCAAATCGCTGGATCTGATTTTGTGAGATTTCAATAGGCTGCTGCATCACAATCCAGTTGACTCCTTGCGAGCAGGGTGGTGTCGTCAGAGAGCCAAAGTAGCGGTAAACCTTTCGGTCTTTTGGTAAAAATTGCTCTGCATTTATTTTCACTGAGTTCACTACTTGCTCTCGTTCGTTGCGATTTGGGAATGCGTCCCAGATCGGTTGCAGGGCTGCATTGTGTTGTCCCTGCTTCAATAACACCCCAATCACTGCTAATGCACCAGCCTCGCTGCGATGTACTAGATGCAATTCCATGTCAAATGGTTTTTTATCAATGGTGTGTTCGCTGGGGTCGTGGAAGTGAAATTGCACCAAGTTAAAGGTCTCACCGTCCAGCTTAATTGAGCTTCCCGGTTCGTAGTTCACTTGGATGGTATGACCGTTATTGACGATGCGTAGGGGACTTTCTTTATAATCGATTTCAATTGGTGAAAGTTGGGCTGCGATCGCTCCTTGCAGATCGATCGGCGATTGCTGGATTCCCGTTTTGCACACTTGAAATTCGGGAGACAGGTTCCCCCAATTCTGGGCGCCGCTTTCTCCGATATAGCCCCACTCAACTCCGTGTTCAACAGCAGACACCAACGATGGGAAACTGACACCGAACGAAATTTCCAGCGCCCCAAATCCCAAGAGTTTAAGTAAAGTTCGTCTATCCATTATTGTTAACCATTAGTTCTAAACAGCATTTTTTGGCCCAGGAGCGTGGATGAGTGCAACACAACCGTTTTGACTGCCCCGACAGTTCTTCAGAAATCTTGGCATTAGTATAGCCCTGCCCTTTTGCTTTATTGTAAAAGTTTTTTACCTAACTTTTCCCACCTTTGAAGAGTATTTTACCATACTCATGCTAAAAATAGCTTTTTGTCAATTCACAAGAACACAATTCTTATGAGGTTGCTGTCGCCGGAAAAGCTTGGGAAAACTAATAGACCTCTCCCATAATTCTCGCTTCACAGGCATCCTGTCGGTTCTTGACTTGCTTTTGACTCCTATGTCTAATGATTGGCTCGGTGCTGAAACTTTCATATTTAATAACAATTTAGTATTAATAAGGGATTGAATCTCATTCTTAGTAGCGCTCGACCTGGCTTTTGGTTTTTTGCGTAAATTGTAAAAATTTGCTTTTTCTGGAATCTTTCGGCAGTTATTCACCTAGAAATACAACCAGTAAAACAGACCAGAAGGCATCAAAATAATGACGGGAAAAGCCACTCTTCCAAACCCCATTAATTGCCTAAGCTTGGTTTCACTTTTTTGGAAACTCTCTCTATTCCCCACTATGACTAGCACTAGCTCTAAACCAAGTAGCAAGTAAACTAGATAAAAGGCATAGTCGAGGGCAACGACATAACCCACGCCATCTGGCAGAGCCTGTAGCAAGCTCAGATGGTAAAATACGACCGCTAGGAGCAGACCACTCAATACCTCGGCTGAGAGATGCTCAAAGGGAAGAAACAATAACAGGTATGCCACAACCACAAAGAACCAGAGGGGCAGCAAATTTTTGATGCTGAAACCAAGTAAGTCCCTTTTGATGTTGATGACAGCATTAAACTGGGAATATTCTAAATTGGAGTTGGTATCAATAACTTGGCGATCGCCTAAAGTAGAATTGTTAGTCAGGGTATCTTGGTAGAAAGAAACCTTTTCAGGATTCCAAGAGCTGATTTCCTGAAAAACCTGCTCTTTCCATTGTTTAGGTAATTCCTTGATGGTCGATGACTTATCGCGCATTCCGACAAAATCTATTGCGTAAATCAGCTTGTCTCGGGTGAGGTTGGCGTGTCGAAATCTCACCGACAAACGCTGAGCGTCGAACGGATAATTGTGAAAATCAAACTCTTCATGAAAATCTGCTTTAATCCGGTATACTTTATGATTTACACCAGCTTCTTTCCCAACTTTTATGGGGTCGCTAAGTTTTAATTTTTCCCCCGAATCGAGCCGATTTATGCCATAATTGATGAATTCAATATTATCAGCATCTAGTTCTCCTTTATATCTAAACCACAGATAACAATCGACTAAATAGGTTGAAGTTTTTTCGTCTAGGGAGCCAATTTTATTGATATCAATACCAGCGTAAATGATGTTTGTCTTTTGCAGGAATTGCTGCCCGATTTGCACGATATTGCTGTTCTTGATTTGTGACTCTAGATTGGCAACTTTTCTGATGTTGGGAATATTTTGCAGTTGGGTAAAAGCCGAGACAAGATTCGCTTTGTCAAACAGTCCCACAGCAATAGGGACAACAGCATTTCGTTGCTCATCCAAGTAAAAGGTTCTAGTTCCTGTTTGAATCGCTGTCTCTGGGCTGTCGATCGCAGCCAAACCCTCTCTAACCAAGTAACGGTCTTGTTTGATGTCTTTCCCCGTAAAAGTCGCTTTTGGTAAATCTTTCTTCGTCAATTGAGTCCGATTAATGGCTTCCACCACCGCACTGACAGCATCATAGTAAGAACCAGCCGACCAACCAGGAGCAGTTCCGTAAGTCTGTTCAAATCTTCTCCTAAATTGTAGAATCCGATCGTCAGCAACGTCATAAATGAGCGGGACTGTGGCGTAAAGACCGTTCGTAAAGAAGCCAGGACTTTCCTTTTCTTCAGGGCGCTCCGTAAAGGCTTGAGCAATAGCCACATCCCCTAAATCATCGCCACCAAATACGGGAAAATCCAGATGGCGATTTTTCATTTCAGCAAGCAAGTTCGTCACTTGGTCGCGATTAGTAGCCAAGACAACTGCTTCTGGAACTCGATCGAGCTCTTTGAGTTCCTGCAATTGTTGAATAATAACCTGGTCTGTAGCTTTGTTTTGATTTTTATCTAGTTGCCACTTGGTGATTATGTCTCCTCCCAATTCTCGGAAAGCCGCTTCAATAGTTTGACCTAAACCTAAACCATAAGCATCGTAGCCGTGGATGAGACAAATTTTTGAATATCCCAGAACTTTTCTCAGGTAATAAGCGATAAATTTGCCCTGAAAGCTGTCGGCAAAAATCGTGCGAAAATACCAATCATTCCCCTGGGTGACTGAATCAGCAGTCGCTGAACCGCTGATAGCTGGAATACCGTAGGCTTGATAAATTTTTCCGGCTGCCTTAGATGTGCTGCTGGAATAGTGACCGATGACGGCGACTGCTTTTGACTGAACAATTTTCTTAGCTACTTCTTCAGCCGCGTTGGGTTTGGCTTGGTCGTCATAGACTTGTAGCGTCAGGTGCTTGCCACCAATTCCCCCTGCCCTATTGACCTCCTTGACGTAGAGTTCAGCGCCTCGGAGCATTGACTTTCCTGCTATTTCTGTCGCTTCCCCTGCATTGGTTAAGGGAGCTGCGATCGCTATAGTTATATTTTCTTGGTTTTGTTTGTTGAAGATAGCAGTACCTATACTCACTGTTAGGGCTAACAAAACAAGGGCTAACCAGATAATAACTTTTCTTCCACGCATTTTTATCCAACCATTCAATAGGTAAAAAGTCAAAACATATATCCGTAATTCAACCAATGCCTTATGTCATAGTCAAGGCCAAAGTAGGTTAATTATCTCGCTCGATATATCGAAACAATCACAATCCCGACGAACTTCCCTGTATTGCCCTCGGCTGCTTCGAGGGCAAGTTTTGCTTGGACTAGGGTATCAGCGCCTTCTTGCTGTTGGCTGATGGCTTGATTCTGGCGCTTGATGGTAACTTCAGCTTTGCTGATTTCGTAGGCTTTTTTTTGGAGTACAAGCATCCACGCCGCTGAATCTGTAAATTGCCCCTCTATTGAACTTGGCTATGACAGAACTTTTGTAAATTCTGTCATAGCCATTAGTATCAACTCCGGGCGATCGCCACTTATGCTCCAACTGGGGATGCACTAGCAGAGACGACGTTCAGGTTGGCAACCAACCCATAGGTTGATACATACTCTTCTAATTCTGCTAAATCAACACTGCCATTGCCATCGCTGTCAAGAATGTTGAACAGATAATCAGTGACGTAGCTTCTAATTTCTTCTGAGCTGCGTTCGCCTGTTGTCATATCTTCGATCAGCCCTAACAACTCCATAATCTCAGAGCGATCTAGCGCCTTACTTCCATCCGTATCCAATTGCAAGAAAAGCTTTTTAACATCTTCTGTTGCCACTCTCGAAGAGCGCAGTGTTTCTCTCAATATGTCATTGCCAAATGAATTCATGAACAATATCTGTTCGACGAGAGGGATGCAGAAAAAGCCCAGCGATGCCCAAAAAATTGCATACTTCACATCTGAAGTAGTTGCACTAACACCGATGAAAAGAGCCGCCCAAAGGAAAAAGTTGGGATTCACCAGCAGGATATAAGCATCCCGAGCTTCTGCCTTGCTTAGCTTGCCCTTTGTAAATACAGAGGTTAATGTAGCTGCTACGCGCATCGAGACAAAGACTAATGTTGCCAATGCAAGCTGCTGCAAACAAGCTAGCGATCGCGCTGTATCCGTTGAGGAAAATATATCGCTGAGGAATGTTGCAGGAGTAAACTGAAACCCTGTTGCCAAGGCCATTAATGCAACAGCCAGCACGCCGATAAATTTCCAGTTCTTACTGTGGTGGTTTGATTCAACCGGGGATTTGTCGCGCCAAAACTGGGCGATCGCTCCCGGTATTGCCAGACCAACTATTAGAATGATACCGAAAAAGATCAGGCTGTCAACGTTAATGGGTAAATTGGCAACCTTCAATGTAGCCAGAAGCGCCAGGGGAGCAACGATGGATAACGTCCTTGACAAAACAGCCGACGGATAAAGATTACCGCCCCAAAGCACCGATAAAACTGGGGAAGTAAGGGCTGGTGGAACCATCCAAAACAGCACCCACAAAACTTTGTACAGATCGGCGGGACTCTGATACAAGAGTCCAGAAAATATTAATAATAGCCCAACTGCCCATCGCACTGCCATCCACCCGTAAACTAGATACTTCACAGTAGAAGTTACTTTGCGTTTACTGGCGGCAAAGTCAATGTCCAGGTAGGTATAAAATGTTGAGGCGGCCAGACACGCAACGATTATCGATCGAAATAGCGCTGGCGGAATCCCTCCTGCGGCGGCGGTGATTGCCCCTACCAAACTTCCCAGCAAGAAGGCAACGGCATAGATCAAAATCGCCCACATAATTGAAAGATCGTTGATCTCTTTCCGCAGAGAAGCGGCACCGCCGGATTCCTTGTTGCGAAAATTGACTAGATCCACACCGCTGAGAGCTTTACCATTGGGCAGTTTCAAATGTTTGTAATCAGTCGGCGGTAAATCGCTTAAGTAAAGTGCTAAAGGCTCCAATACATATTGGTGGCACACTACTAAAACCGTTTCGCCCCGTTTTAAGTGCGGTACAACTTTGTCTTCGTAGAAATTTGCAGCGCGATAGTAAACTTGGGCAATCTTTTCGCCCGCCGGAGGTGCTTCGTTGTGTGAATGCAACATTTCCTCAAAGCCTTCGTAGCCCAAGGCTAGACGAAGCAGATTTAGGTTGCGGCCTGCAAAAATGCCAAAGGATTTCTCGCTAATTCGATGGTCTATCTGAACGGGGGTATTTGGCGACTTTAGTGCTTGACTTTCAGCAAGGGCGATTTCACAGGTTTGCCTAGCGCGTCTCATGTGTGAGACATATACGGCGTCAAACTTTGTACCTTTTTTCTTCAGGTCAACACCTGCACGGCGCGCCTGCAACCGGCCAAAGGATGTGAGGTCAACATCCAGAACTCCTGCAAAAATGTTGCGTTCGTTACTGGTACTTTCACCGTGCCGAATAAAGTAGACACGTCCTAGCTGTTCTGCATTGAATTCTTTTGGTGAAGCTGCAGAAGTTGTGGCTGCATCGTGGAATTTACTTGTAACTTCGATCGAGCCATTTTCGGTACTTTCTACCTGGTCATCTAAGTTTCTAGTGTTCATTTTTTACTTTCACTACGCCTTAAACGGGATTTAGATTCTTTTCCCAAATTGAAGTTTCAGACTTTTAAGTCAGACGAGTTAACGACCAAAGCACTCTGCTACGAAAGCAATGTCTTTGACCGTGCAGAGTATAGTCTGATCCAAACTCCTCGGAGTGTATCAACACTCACTAATCGATCGGGAGCGATCGCACAATAGACAACATGAAGACTACCCACATCTTCAACGGATCGGGGGCAAAATTTTAGATGAGTAAAGCCCAGCTCGCTCTCGCCCTCGCAAACCAACAGATTCTGGAGATGGGCCGCAGCTTAACTTCTATCTAGCTTAGGACATAGATCCTGCATCAAACTAATAAGTTTTGTATAAAACCCGCCCTGTAATTCGAGAATTATCACTTTTGCACCTGCATAAGAGCCAAAAAGATTGTGCTAGAATCCATCAATACGCAGTCGTAGGTTGGGCACAGGCCGAGAAGAGCAATCTTCTTGCAGTCTAGGGGAGGTTGTAGGTCAGCCACCATTTGGGTCTTCCCAGTTGAAAGCCACCCTGCAACATGAGCCTGGAATCTGCAACCGCAGCCGAGTGCGGCTTTCGCGGTGGGAGTGTCGCGCTAAAATTGGCATTACGAGTTAACACTCGAACAAAAACGCTCGTTGTGCGAGCGTGACCTCAAAACGGGCACATAGCAGGTGGGAATAAACCATGTTTGAACGCTTCACAGAAAAAGCAATAAAAGTAATCATGTTGGCCCAGGAAGAAGCTCGCCGCCTGGGTCACAACTTCGTAGGGACAGAACAGATCCTCCTGGGTCTGATCGGGGAAGGAACCGGAGTTGCGGCTAAAGTCCTCAAATCAATGGGGGTAAACCTCAAAGATGCTCGGATTGAGGTCGAAAAAATCATCGGGCGCGGTTCGGGCTTCGTAGCAGTCGAAATTCCGTTCACCCCCCGCGCCAAGCGGGTTCTAGAACTGTCCCTCGAAGAAGCCCGCCAACTCGGACACAATTACATAGGCACCGAACACCTGCTGCTGGGCCTGATCCGCGAAGGTGAAGGAGTAGCGGCCAGAGTCCTGGAAAATCTGGGAGTAGACTTGTCGAAAGTCCGCACCCAAGTGATTCGGATGCTGGGAGAAACCGCAGAAGTCGCAGCCACCGGCGGCGGCGCTCGCACCAAAACCCCAACCCTCGACGAATTCGGTGCCAACCTGACTCAAATGGCCGTCGATGGCAAGCTTGACCCAGTAGTCGGACGGCAAAAAGAAATCGAACGGGTAATTCAAATCCTCGGTCGCCGTACCAAAAATAACCCGGTACTCATCGGCGAACCCGGAGTCGGTAAAACTGCGATCGCCGAAGGCCTCGCCCAGCGCATCGCTAACAACGATATCCCAGACATCCTCGAAGACAAGCGCGTCGTCACCCTCGACATCGGCCTCCTCGTCGCCGGTACGAAATACCGGGGCGAATTTGAAGAGCGCCTCAAAAAAATCATGGACGAAATCCGCACTGCGGGTAACGTGATTTTGGTGATTGACGAAGTGCACACTTTGATAGGTGCAGGTGCGGCTGAAGGGGCGATCGACGCAGCCAACATTCTCAAGCCGGCTTTGGCAAGAGGCGAACTCCAGTGTATCGGCGCTACGACCCTCGACGAGTACCGCAAGCACATCGAGCGCGATGCAGCCCTAGAACGGCGCTTCCAGCCGGTCATGGTCGGCGAACCCACCGTTGACGAGACGATCGAGATTCTCTTCGGCCTGCGGGAACGCTACGAACAGCACCACAAGCTGAAAATCTTGGATACGGCCCTGGAAGCCGCAGCCAAACTCTCTCACCGCTACATCTCTGACCGCTTCCTCCCAGACAAAGCCATTGACTTGGTAGACGAAGCAGGTTCTAGAGTCCGCCTGATCAACTCCCAACTGCCCCCCGCAGCTAAAGAACTTGACAAGGAACTCCGCCAAGTCCTCAAAGATAAAGACGAAGCGGTGCGTTCTCAAGACTTTGACAAAGCCGGCGAATTGCGCGATCGGGAAATGACGATCAAAGCCGAAATTCGCGCTATTTCCCAAGCCAAAAAAACCGACTCGGCCCGCACCGGCGAAACCGACCCATCGCCAGTAGTTACCGAAGAAGATATCGCTCAAATCGTCGCAAGTTGGACGGGCGTACCGGTTAACAAACTGACTGAATCTGAATCCGAAAAACTGCTGCACATGGAAGATACCTTGCACCAGCGCTTGATCGGCCAGGAAGAAGCAGTGAAAGCCGTTTCCCGCGCCATCCGCCGCGCTCGCGTCGGCTTGAAAAATCCCAATCGCCCGATCGCCAGTTTCATCTTCTCCGGGCCCACAGGCGTCGGCAAAACCGAACTCACCAAAGCCCTAGCCGGCTATTTCTTCGGTTCCGAAGACGCCATGATTCGGCTGGATATGTCCGAATACATGGAACGTCACACCGTCTCCAAACTTATCGGTTCCCCTCCGGGCTACGTCGGCTACAACGAAGGCGGCCAACTCACAGAAGCAGTCCGCCGCCGTCCTTACACGGTAGTCTTGTTCGACGAAATCGAAAAAGCCCACCCCGATGTCTTCAATATGCTCTTGCAAATATTGGAAGACGGCCGCTTAACAGATGCCAAAGGTCGCACCGTGGACTTCAAAAACACGCTGCTGATTATGACCTCCAACATCGGTTCTAAGGTCATCGAAAAAGGTGGCGGCGGCCTCGGTTTCGAGTTCGGCGACAACCAAGCCGATGCTAATTACAACCGCATTCGCTCTTTGGTTAATGAAGAACTCAAGAACTACTTCCGCCCAGAATTCCTCAACCGACTTGACGAAATTATCGTCTTCCGTCAGTTGAACAGGGAAGAAGTGAAGGAAATCGCCGTTATCATGCTCAAAGAAGTGTTCGGCCGCTTGACAGAACAGGGAATCACTCTCGAAGTGACCGAAAAATTCAAAGAACGGCTGGTAGAAGAAGGCTACAACCCCAGCTACGGAGCTCGACCCCTGCGCCGCGCCATTATGCGGTTGTTGGAAGACAGCTTGGCTGAGGAAATCCTTTCTGGCCGCATCAAAGACGGCGATATCGCTGTTGTGGATGTCGGCGAGGACGGAGTTGTTAAGGTGCTGCAAGGTCAAAAGCGGGAATTGCTACCCCAAGGTGCTGAGTAAGGTTGAGTGGCGCGCGATCGCGAGTAAAGTTGTGAAATAACCAATCGGGCGATCGCAAATAACTCAAAATCCTCCCCTAAAAAAAGGTAGAGAATTAAAATTCTCTGCCTTTTTTATGAGTTAAAATCAACAGAATGTACTACACTTTTCTAAGTATCTTCGTCTCAAAAAACATAAAACAGATCGACTCGGTTTTAGTAGTGGTGGCGCCCCGGTGCCGGCGCGATCGGGGTTTCTGAATACCCAAACAAAGTTTTACGTTGAATTAGAGCGACCTGCTTCCATGCCAATTAGATAATTAGCCGCGACTATATACGGGAGAAATAAATGACATCTGAAAAAAAGAATTTGGGTACAGAAGTAGCAGAAATTCAGGCCCAAACCTGGTGGCAGAAAGCCTGGAAGTCGCAGCGAGAAAATCTTCAGATAGTGATTATTGCTTTAGGTTTAGCAATAGTGATTCGAGCGTTGGTCGCCGAGCCGCGCTTCATACCCTCAGATTCTATGGTACCAACTTTGCACGTGGGCGATCGCGTCGTAGTCGAAAAAATCTCCTACTATCTCGAACCTCCAAAAACTGGCGACATCGTAGTATTTGCCCCGCCGGAAAAGTTGCAAGAACAAGGCTTTACCCAAGACCAAGCATTTATCAAGCGGGTAATTGGCTTACCGGGTCAAACCGTCGCTGTTAAAAAAGGTTTAGTTTATCTCAACGACAAACCCCTGGTCGAAAAATATATTGCCGAACCTCCTAAATACCAGTGGGGGCCTTATCGCGTCCCGGAAAATCAATACTTCGTGATGGGAGACAACCGAAACAACAGCAACGATTCTAGCAGGTGGGGATTTTTACCTAAGAAAAATATCATCGGCCGCGCTGTGGTGCGGTTTTGGCCGCTAGAACGCATCGGGCAAGTTTGAAGTCAGTTGACAGTTGACCTGGGACAGTTGACAGTTGACCTGGGACAGTTGACAGTTGTCATCGCAAGCCCAATGCCCCATTCCCTGCGCGGGCCCATTCCCAATGCCCCATTCCCAATGCCCCATTCCCAATGCCCCATTCCCAATGCCCCATTCCCAATGCCCCATTCCCAATGCCCCAATGCCCATGCCTTATCCTGTACGGAAATTTCTACTGATTCTTGCGTCTTGAGGGGTAGGGACTTCCTCCGGCAACTGATAAAATAGTACAAAAAGCGGCGGTATTTCCCGCCTAGATGAAAATTAGCTGCATATTAAAAAGTTAGGAAAGCTATGGGATTTTTTGATTCAGAAATTGTTCAGCAAGAAGCCAAGCTGTTGTTTGAAGACTATCAATCTCTCGTCAAACTAGGCGGCAATTACGGTAAATTCGATCGCGAAGGCAAAAAAATGTTCATCGCTCAGATGGAATCTATGATGGAGCGCTACCGTATTTTTATGAAGCGCTTCGAGCTGTCTGAGGACTTCATGGCTCAGATGACTGTAGAGCAGTTAAAAACACAGCTCAATCAGTTTGGGATTACGCCCCAGCAGATGTTTGAGCAAATGAACTCAACGCTGGAGCGGATGAAATCTGAGCTGGAAAAACAATCATAAGTTGAAAGTGGACAGTTGAAAGTGGACAGTTGACAGTTGACAGTTGACAGTTGACAGTTGACAGTTTTCATTAGTCATTGGTCATTAGTCTTGAGAAAACCATCAAATCCGGGCGAAGAGAATTTACACATCTACAGGCTTGCGTCGGCACAACGCGAGACAGAAAAAATCAAGAGGGTAAATTAGTTATATTGCAATACGGTTCAGTTAACGCTTTTTGCGAATTTAATCTCACAATTTTGTGAGAAATACAGGTCTCTAGAAGATGCCTGATTATTCTTAACTGAACCGTATTGAGTTATATTTTGTTTGACAACTGTCAACTGACAACTAACAACTGTCAACTGTCAACTATCAACTGTCAACTGATAATTAAGGGCGCTCAAAAGCTGAAGCAGGTTTGAAATCTTCTACGGGAACGCCCTGCAAAGCTTG
This sequence comes from Microcoleus sp. ARI1-B5, assembly GCF_036705795.1. NCBI lineage: Bacteria > Bacillati > Cyanobacteriota > Cyanophyceae > Oscillatoriales > Microcoleaceae > Microcoleus > Microcoleus sp. ARI1-B5. The sequence goes on along the minus strand of NZ_JAUBVK010000002.1, from coordinate 112,073 downwards.
GCTCATAAAATCGCGCCAAACAGGGGCAACAATAGTACCGCCAGTAGCACCGTAGCTCATCGGTGTGTAATCGTCGTTGCCTATCCAAACAGCCACCGACAACTGCGGCACGTAACCCACAAACCAGATATCCCGCTCTGAGGAAGTTGTACCAGTTTTCCCAGCAGCCGGCCGCCCGAGTTGGGCCGCTCTTGCCGTTCCGTTGTTAATTACCCCTTGCAGGGCGCTGTTGACAGATGCCGCAGCCCAGGCGTTGAGAACTAATTTGGGTTTGGGCGTATTGTCGAGCAAGACGTTGCCGCTGCTGTCAGTGACTTGCACGATAAACGTGGTGTCAGAATGCCAGCCGTTGTTGGCAAAGGTAGCAAAAGCTCCGGCCATTTCTAAAGGAGTCAAGTCAACTGCACCCAAGGGCAAAGAAACCACGGGTTCCATGGGACTTCTGATGCCGAGCACCCGGCAAATCTCAATCACTTTATTCAATCCGACTTCTTGGCCGAGCTTGACGGCGGGGATGTTCAGCGATACTTCCAAAGCTCTGCGGATGCTGACGGCACCGGAGAAGCCGCCGCCGTAGTTTTGAGGGTAGTAGTAGCCGTCGCCGTCGCGGTAGCCGACAGGGGAGTCGTAGACAACTGAATCGGGGCCGTATTTGCCGCTAGCAAAGGCAGCGTAGTAGATGAAAGGCTTAAAAGAAGATCCGGGCTGGCGGCGTGCTTGAATGGCGCGGTTGAATTCACTCTTTTCGTAATCGACGCCGCCAACCATTGCTTTGACGAAGTGGGTGCGGGGATCGACGGCTGCTAGGGCTATTTGACCTTGGTCGCGATCGTAAAAAAGTCCTTGGTAGTAAAGCCTTTCGTGCCACGCTTTGACGGTTTCTTCGGCTATGCGCTGCATTTTGAGGTCGATCGTGGTTTGAACGCGCATTCCGCCCTTGAGCACGGCATCTCGCCCGAAACGCCGTGTCAACTCCTGGACTACGGCTTGTGTGACGTAAGGAACTTGAGAGCCGCCAAAAGAGGTAATTTTGCCGAGCTTAATTTTTTGCCCTCGGGCGGCAGTCTCTTCGGCCGGCGTAATCCATTTGAGATCCTTCATGCGGGTTAAAACGATTTCCTGCCGCTCTTTTGCCAACTTGTAATTGACGAAAGGACTGTATTCTTCGGGGGCGGAAATTAAGCCGGCCAGCATCGCGGCTTCTGAAAGAGTCAAATTATCTGCTGACTTGTTGAAATAGCTTCGAGAGGCTGTCTCTACGCCGTACAAGTTGTGACCTAAGTAGATTTGATTCAGGTACAGTTGCAGAATTTGGTCTTTGTTGAGAATTTGCTCCAAGCGGATAGACATTACCGCTTCAGCTATTTTGCGGCTGAATTTTGACTGGGGAGATAGAAACAGGTTCTTGACTAGCTGCATTGTCATAGTCGAACCGCCTTCAACGGTTCTACCTTTCTCTAGGTTGACTATGAGAGCTCGGGCTATCCCGCCGGGGTTGATGCCTTTGTGGGTGAAGAAGTTGCTATCTTCGATCGCCAGAACAGCCCGTTTCAGGTTCGGGGAGATTTTGTCAAGGGGTACGACATCCCGGTTTGCTTCATCGTGGATGCTGGCTAGGGGCCTGCCGTTGATGTCGTAAATGTGAGTGGTTTCTGTGGGAGAGTAGGTTTGCAAGATGCGAACATCTGGCAAATTGCGGAAGCTGATCGCTAAGCCAACCAGTCCGCCGGCGACTACGGAACTGGCAAGCATTGTCATGCTGAGTATGGTTCCGGCTGTCACTTTGCTGACTGACTGAACAAACTCGAATACAGGGGCTGAGTTTTCCGTATTTTTGCGGACTGCGTTGGTTGACACGTGGATTTCACTTCCTCACTCGATTTGGGGTTTAAGACTTTTAATTTTAGATGGGAACCCTGGAGGCTCTGAGTCAATCGATTTTAGATTTTAGATTTTAGATTTTCTCCACAGATGAATTTAGGAGTTTGAACTAGCGTCTAAAATTGTGGGTTCTCCACACTCATAACGTCAGGGGCTTGTATCCGTTTCTGGATGGGTTTGCTCATGAAAGCCGGTCAGCTTTGGGATTATAGTAGCTTGATAGTTGTGTGTTTATGTGTCAACCAGTGAGTGTAACTAATTCTGCTGCACTTTGGCAAAATATGATGATGGACGATCGCTCTTTTATGATTTCTCCTAACCTTTCAACGATTTACCGCGGCATCAGCGAGATTTTTCCCGATCGACCTGATTCTAGCAACCCTGAGGAAAATTTAGCCCAAATGCTGGCAAAAGTCGATCGGCCGTTGCGAGTCAAACTGGGAATCGACCCAACAGGGACTGACATTCACTTGGGGCACAGCATTTGTTTCCGCAAGCTGCGGGCGTTTCAGGATGCCGGCCACACGGCGGTACTGGTCATCGGAGATTTTACCGCAAGAATTGGCGATCCGACAGGGAAGTCGGAGATGCGCGGACAGTTGACGGCCCAACAAGTGGCAGAAAATGCCAAGACTTATTTAGACCAAGTGCGTCCGATTTTAGATTTTGACACGCCGGGACGCTTGGAAATTCGCTATAACTCCGAGTGGCTGTCAAAATTGGACTTGGCGAAGATTTTGGAACTCCTAGGCACGATGACGGTGCAGCAGATGCTCGCTAAAGAGGGATTTGATAACAGGATGCAGCAGGAAAATGCGATTTACCTGCACGAGTTTCTGTATCCCCTAATGCAAGGTTACGATTCAGTGGCCTTGGAAGCGGATGTGGAGTTGGGGGGAACTGACCAAAAGTTTAATATTGCGGTGGGGAGAGATTTGCAGCGGCATTTCGGGATGAAACCGCAGTTTGGTTTGCTGATGCCGATTTTGATCGGGACTGACGGGGTGCAGAAAATGTCGAAGTCTTTGGGCAATTATGTGGGTTTGTCGGAAGACCCGCTGACTATGTATTCTAAGTTGGAGAAAATTGCTGATAGTTCGATCGCCCAGTATTTTGAACTATTGACAGATTTGCCACTTGATGAATTGCCAGAAAATCCGCGAGAAAAACAGAAACTTTTGGCTGTGGAGGTGGTGCGCCAGTATCGGGGGAAGGAAGCAGCCGATCGCGCGCAACAAGATGCAATGGCGCTGGTTAAAGGTGCTGCGGGACAAGCTGATGCTGTGGCGGAGTTTTCTTTGGCAAGCGTGCAGTTTCCGGCTAAGTTGTTTTATATTCTGAGTGCTAGCGGGCTTTGTAAAAGCAGCGGTGATGCGCGGAAGTTGATGCAGGGCGGTGGGGTGAAGTTGGAGGGCGATAAAGTTTCTGATGTTAACCTTACTTTTGAATCACCTGCTGATTTATGCGGTAAGGTTTTGCAGGTTGGGAAGAATAAGTTTGTGCGATTGGTGTCTTGAATCTCTTTTTTAACCGCAGATGAATACTGAAGATGAACGCAGATGAACGCTGATAATCGAATTATTGTTGCTTTGGATGTTTCGAGTCAAGAAGAGGCGATCGCACTTCTTGACAAACTCCCGCAAGTATCTTTCTGGAAAGTGGGTTTAGAGCTATTCGTTAGCTGTGGCCCGGCAATTATTGCGATTCTGAAAGAGCGGCAAAAAATGATTTTTCTGGATTTGAAGTTTCACGATATCCCGAATACTGTTGCCGGTGCTTGTCGGGCTGCGGCTAAGTACAATGTGGATTTATTGACAATTCATTCTACTTGCGGTAAAGATGCTCTGAAAGCGGCACAGTTGGCTTTGACTGAAGGGGCGGCGGCTGTGGATAAACCGAGTCCTAAATTAATTGCAATTACTCTGTTGACGAGTTTGAATTCCAGACAGTTGGCTTTTGATTTGAAAATACCTTTAGAGTTACCAGAGTATGCTTTGCACATGGCATTGTTGGCTAAGGAAACGGGTTTAGCTGGGGCTGTTTGTTCTCCGCAAGAAGTGGAACAGTTAAGAATGAGTTGCGGGAATGATTTTCTGTTAGTTTGTCCGGGTGTGCGTCCCAAATGGGCCGATGGAGGGGATCAAAAGCGATCGATGACTCCAAAGGCGGCTTTAAAAGCTGGTGCGGATTATCTGGTGATTGGGCGGCCAATTACTGCTGCGCCCGATCCGGTGGCGGCTTTTGCGCGTATTTGTGAAGAGTTGGAGTAACAATAGGAATGTTGTTTTTTACCGCCGATAAACGCCGATGAACGCCAATGGAATTTTATCTGCGTTCATCTGTGTTTATCTGCTGATATCTGCGGTTGCAACTCCGACTTGGGCAGTTAATTTTGTGACAAATCATACTAACAGTATAAATGCCAGTCGGTATGGTTTGTTAGTGCGATCGCCCTGTCCCGCTGATTTAGAAACTTTGGTCGATCGTCTGTTGCAAGATTTGCCGAGTTATGCTAATCGCGTAATTGTGCGATCGCACTTTTCTCCTAACACTAACACACCGCCCGGTTACGCGCTGCCTCAAATAATTTTAGCCGGCAGCCCCGAGTTTGAACCGTTACCTTTAAATTCTGGGGATGCACTTCCTGACAATGCCCGTCAAGTTTTTATTACTACTTTGGAACGCCAGTATCGCGGGGGAAAACCAGTCGAAATTCAGCAATATCATTGGTTATTTTTCACTAAAACCGAGAACGGCTGGGAGTTAGCAAAAATCGTTTCTCGGTTTGGTACTGCGACGGATATTCGTCCTTTATTAGGTCAAGATAGTGAAAGCGAAATTGCTGAGGCTATTCGTTTGTGGTTGCGCGATTGTCATGCAAAGAGAGCGGGTTTTTGAGATTGTGGGTAAACAGCAGAGATTGTTGGTGAAACCCGCCGCGACAAATCCACAAGAAAAATTGATTAGAATTGCTCTTTTAATTCCTCTAGTTTAGCCTTGATTAGTTGCATATCTTGCCACATAAACCATTTCGGACTTTCCGGTTCGCGGGAGGGGTTTCGCAGCAAGTACGACGGGTGAAAAATTGGCATACACAAACGATTTTCCCATTCAATCCACTGACCTCTAATTTTACTAATGGGCCGCTTGTCGCTTAGCAAACCTTTCAGGGCTGTTGCACCGGTTAATAAAATAATTTTGGGGTCTAAGATGCGAATTTGTTCGAGCAAGTAAGGTTTGCAAGCTTCGATTTCTTTTGCTGTCGGAGGGCGGTTGTTGGGAGGGCGACATTTGATGACGTTGGCAATGAATACGTCGGTTTCTGCACTCAATCCCACGGATTCTAAAATCTTATCTAACAGTTTGCCCGATCGCCCGACGAAGGGCAATCCGGTTTCATCTTCGTTTTGTCCGGGCGCTTCTCCCACAATCAAAATTGAGGCTTGAGGATTGCCGCGCCCGATGACGGCGTGAGTGCGGCTGTTGCCCAATTCGCAGCGGTAGCAGCGGTTGCAGTGTTCGCCGATTTGTTCCATATTTTGATAAGTGCCCGGAGGAATGGGAATTTTGGCATTTGCTGGTATTGACTCTGTTTGGAAAGTGGCACTTTGATTGTTGTCAAAAAGGCTCAGTTGCAAGTCGCTGGACATAAATTTTACAATTAGGGAGATTTTTTTGAGTCTAGAGTTTATAGTTTAGATCGGGTTTGGTGATTTGAGATTGGCTCGATGGTTTTATGCAATGCTGTCGATTCACGCTCGGGATAGCTACGCCGCGCGTACAATCCCAAATTAACACTCGCACAATCTCACATGACTAGCGCCAAAGAAACCCGGTTTCTGGGAGAAATCTTGGTTTAGCAGCGAAGTATCTGCCAAGAAACCGGGTTTCTGACTCGCAAATTTCCAATTGTTTGGTTGAGCTCGTACAGGCAGGAATATGTTGTCTAACCCGTTTTTTGACGATCGCGCCGATGCAGGCGAAAAACTGGCCGAGGCAGTTGCAGACGAGCTCGGCAAGTTGAATTTAACTGCACAGGAAGCTGTGAAACCGATTGTTTATGCCTTGCCGCGCGGGGGTTTGCCGGTGGCTGTACCTATTGCGCGCCGCTTGGGCTGTCCTTTGGATGTGGTTGTCGCGAAGAAAATTACTCGCCCAGATAATTTAGAATTGGCGATCGGGGCTGCAACTGCTGACGGTCATGTTCTCTGGCAAAAGCAAAAGCAGCCTAATTTGCGCTTGCAAAAATCAGCACTCCAGCAGGCTCAAAATAGCGCTCAATCTCTGTTGGCGGATTTGGCTTCTGGGCGGCCAAATGTCAGCGCGGCGGGGGCTTTGGCGATTTTGGTGGACGATGGCATTGCGACGGGGATGACGGTGGCTGTGGCGGCGCAGGCTTTGCAGTCGCAGCAACCGGCGGCTTTGTGGATTTGCGCGCCCGTCGCGCCGGCAGATTTGATGGGATTTTTGGCCCAAATGGGCGATAAGTCGATCGTTCTGGAGAATCCAGACCCTTTTTACAGTGTCAGCCGCTTTTACGCGCAGTTTCCGCAGGTGGAGACGGCGGAGGCTTTGGCGTGTTTGCAGCGACAGATTGAATGGCGATCGTAGGTTAAGCTGGAAGGCTACATCCAAAAGCTCGATCGCGAAAACATGAGACCTTGGGAATATTGGTTGGACACTTTGATTCTGTCTGCTCAGCACCATCCGCCTCGGTTTGTTGAGTTGGTAATGTTGACTTTGGCGATGATTTTGCTCGGGCTGTGGAGTTTAACATTGCAGTGGCAGTATTTAACGCTTTCTTTGAGTTATATCATTGGTTCGTCTTTTTCAATTTTGGTGCGGGAATCGATCGGGCCGCGGCCTCAATTTCAGTTGACTCATCTGACGGCTTTGTTGTTATTAATTATCAGTTTTTATAGTTTTGCTGAATTGATTAGATAGTTAAGGGAGTTTTGAACGAAGCGAAGACGCTAAGGACGCGAAGGAAGAGGAGAGAAGATCGAGAGTTCACAAATCATTTGTGATTGTTGTATAACTTGATTTCTTAGTCCGCTTGGAGTGGACATCGTTTGTGTAGAGGCGATTTCAATCGCTAACTCTTATCTACTGATTCGATTGATGCAAAATTAGACGGTTGCCGGCGGGATCGAAGGCATAGATTTCTAGACCGTGAGCCGCTTTTATAATTTCTCCGGCGGGCGGATATCCTAAGGCCCAAATTCGGGCGATCGCAGTTTCGATATCGCTGACTTCCAAACACAAACTCATGCCTGTTTTTGCTCGATTTGCAAATTCGGATTTGTGGGAGTCTTTGGGTTTGAATATGCCGAGTCTTAAACCGGGGAGTTGAAATTCAGCATAAGTATTGGGAATGTAAGGGTTTGGTTCTAGGTCGAGAAATTTGGTGTAAAATTTAACTAGAACTTCTTTGTCAAGGTCTGCTAAAGTTACTAGGGCGGCTCTGTACTGGAAACTCATATAGATAGGGAACTGGTAATTGGTAAGGGAAATTAATAACAGGCAAATCGCTAAAATCCGCCAAGTCGTCCGACTATTTTGATTTTACCTTGTGGATCGCTTTTAAGTATCACTGCTTCGCCGCTTTGGGGAACAATATTTGTAATCGCTGTAATATTTACTTGATGCGTTACGATAATAATCGCGCCTTTTGTGTTGCGGTTTTCAACAATCAATTTGCGGATTGGATCTGTTTGTCGGGCTTCTTGGCTGCTGTCGCTAAAGAACGAGTTCAGCGCTCTTAACGGTTCGACTTTGCCTAAATTTATCAATTTTGCTGTTTCCAGACACCGACACCACTGACTTGATAAAACTCTGGCAATTTTGATGTTGCGGTTGCGAAATTCGGCTCCAATTTGCTGGGCTTGTGTTCTTCCCTGGGCTGATAAGTTGCGCTGGGTGGAACAGTCGCCCAATTTAAAGTTAGCAGGATCTCCGGTTCCAGGGGCGATCGCGTGCCGCATTGCAACTACCAACCCTGTCTCGCCCCGCTGCAACAATTTCCAGCCCGCTTGAGTTTGCGCGTTGGTTGCTGCGTCAGAAGTTGCAGTTGCATTCATTATGCCGATCGACAATACTAAAGCTAGCGAGCCGAAAAACCATTTCCTGTTGAGGTGAATCCGCGCAGCCATTGTTCCAGAAGCTAGAAATTATCTTATCATATTGTAATACAACAAATATTTCTCTATGGAACTCACCAATTTTATTGCTCTGTCTGTGATTGTTGTCGCTGCGCTGGGGATTGGCATGGGAACAATGACTTGGGCTTACTCCGGGAAGGGCAGCATTTCTGTACTGTTTAAAGAACCAATTTTAAACTCGCCAGAATTTCCGGCTACCGACGCAGGAAGCAAAGCTGCGGTTTATTTCCAAGCTGGAATTGAGGCTTATCAGTCGGGAAATTACCGCAAAGCTCAAGATAAATTTACTAGCGCCATACAACAGGTTTCAACGGCAGAGGCTTACCACAATCGCGGCTTGATTTTTGCGAATTTGCGATCGGATGGCGAGGCTGTGGCAGATTTGATCCGTGCGAGCGAATTGTACCAACAGCAGGGGAATGGAAGTGCGATCGACACGATCAAACAAAATCTTGAAGCGTTGAAGCAGCGCAAATTAGAACGAGAAAAAGAAAAAGCAGTAGCGACATAAATTAGTAGGTTGGGCCCGTGACACGAAACCCAACCTATAGTTTTGGTCTGAGAAATCCGGTTTCGCGCTCGATGTATCGTGTTCAACCTAAAATATTTGGGATAAACTGGGTTTGTTGACAGAATTATGATTAAAGTTGATCCTCAAAATTTAACGCGATCCCGAAAAGCTAAATTTTTCTGGTATCTTCTATTTTGTCGATTTGAGAAATCAGCATTTCTCGGCTAAATGCCACAACTCGATAATTAGTAATTGGATCGTAAGCTTCCCACTCTTGAGTCACTTCGCTATCTTGCCACAAAAACCATTCCCGGTAAATTTCGCCGTCATCAATGTCGCCGCACAATCCCAGCCAATCATCTCCTGCCATGCTGTCAAAGTCTCCTCCTACTAAGTCAATCCAAGCCGCAGCAATACAAGATTCAATAGCACTCTTATCAAAAGCAACTACGTTAGACTGAACGGAAGTTTCGGGAAAGCAAAGTGTGGATTTCATACGCTGTACCTGAATGTCATGTTATTAATTTATAAAAAATTCCTCAACGGTAGCGATCGCACAATGCCGCTATCCCAACCTCCACAGTTCCCACCTCAAAAAACTTTGACCCTCAAAGCGCTCAAGTCCTTTTGCTGTATAACTTGAGAGCGCTTTGAGTCGAGTCGCGGCAGAGGCCAAAGTCAGCCAATTTGCCAAGTGGCACAGCAGAAAGCCCGTGAAGCGAAGCTATCGTCCGCTGGAATCGCCCGAATATTATTTCAGGCAAAGGCGATCGGGCGAGCAGAAGCGCAGACAGCGCGATTGCCAGTTATATACTTGGTACGTTGGGGAGTTTCAGTACAGTTTTTGTGGTAAAATTAGCTGTTACCGGACTTTCGTACCGACAGGGCGGTTTTGTTAACAGCTTTCCCACGGTGGTGCGATCGCAACTTTAGATTTATTGTTGATTTTGAGCTGAAGCCCGATCGACTGTTAAGGGAAAAAACTATGGAAGCAACCAACCAAGACAGAATTATCACTCTGACAATCCACTATACCAACGGCAAACAGCAAGATTTCGAGTTCATTCCGCCAGAGGTAAGAGTAGGAGAGCAAGCAAATTTAGGCACTCGCCTGCACAAAATGTTGACAGCCGATCCGATAATTCTTGAATTGGCAGATAAACTTGTAGTTATCCCAGTTCACAACATCCAAAGTATTGAAATATCGCCGGTTCCTCCCAAGTTGCCCGAAGGTGTCCTTCACCCAATGCGAGAAATAAAGAAATAGGTAAGCTGTTGCGGCGCATCTAAAATGAACTTTTCGGGCGGGCAGGATGCCCAACCCCTACTCCCCACAAGAGTTTTAATCAACACAAATTTAGCAATAAAAGGCTCGGTAACTTAATTAAAGCTAACCAGATTTAAATAAAAAAACTTATTGCTTGCAGTGACACGGTATCTCGTGTGAGTGAGGAGAATAATTGCAGGTTTCGCAGACTTAAACTTACCCTAAAAAAATGCTAGAACTCCACTGTCACACAACTTATTCCGATGGAACTCTCACCCCAGCCGAACTCGTAGCCGCCGCCGCGTCTTCCGGGGTTCGCGCTTTAGCCGTCACGGATCACGATACGGTGTCGGGTTGGGATGAAGCCTTTGCCGCCGCTGCTTTGCACGGTATAGAAATAGTCCCCGGACTTGAACTCAGTACAGTGCACAACGGCAGATCATTGCACATTTTAGGTTTTTATCCAGACCGAAATAAATTGCAAATTCCTTTGAATGCTCGCCTGGAAGGACGGTTTCGGCGATCGCAAGAAATGGTAGACAAACTAGCAGCAATGGGATACGCGATCGAACTACCAAAAACATCATCCCCAGGAATGGCACCGGGAAGGCCTCACATTGCTAGCGCGCTGGTACAAGCAGGTTACGCCAAATCATCGCGGGAAGCCTTCGATCGCTGGCTGGGAGATGACGGCCCGGCTTATGTTCATTACGAGAAATTCTCGATCGTCGAAGGCATTGATTTACTGAAAAGTTGTGGCGCAGTACCAGTTTGGGCTCACCCTTATTTATTTCGCGGCGGCGCTGTTGAGGAAGTCTTAAAAGAATTAGTAGATGCTGGTTTAATGGGAGTTGAAGTATACCATCCCAGCCACAGTTCTAGCCAAATCCAAAAGTTGAAAGATTTGTGTCTTCATTACGGTTTGCTGATGACAGGTGGCAGCGATTATCACGGCCCAGAAATAGAAAGAAATGAAAGAAAAGGTGTTGAAACTACTCAATTGAATATGCTGCATATACCGTTAGAATTGCTCGAACCGATTAAAGTTGCAGCGGCGAGTTTGAAGTAATAAGTGTAGGGTGCGTCAGTTTATATCAGAGTAAATCGAAATAATCAAGTCATTCTGACGCACCCTACTAGGCATCGTGCAAAAGTAGAAAACAATCTGAAAATTATCTGCGTTTATCTGTGTGTATCTGCCATCATCTGCGGTTTCTGTATCAATCAAATATTGTGCAATAGGTATACTAAAAACAGAGAAAAATTAAACCCAACATAAATTAATGTGAAGTGAGCGAGTAACTTCTGTTGAGCTAATGTTAGGGTAGTAGTAAGATTCAACTACTCAGTGGAGCTGATTATGAGTACAGAAGACAGAGCAAAGGCGATCGGCAAAAATGTAGAAGGCAAAGCTCAGGAAATTTTCGGTAACATCACCGGCAACAAAAAAGACCAGGCTGAAGGCAAAGCGAAACAAGCGGAAGCCGCCGCCCGCCACGCAGCAGAAGATGTGAAAGATGCGGTGAAAAATCTGACTGACAAGGCCAAAAGGGCGATCGACAAATTGTAGAAACTGCGTTATACCAAATCCTGGCTAATAGAATTCGCTTCATATCAAATCCTGTGTCATCAATTGGGTTTGATATGATTTATTTTTTGAATTTGCATAAACTGGCTGACTTTTGCGATATCTCTTCAAAAGCACAATGGAGAAGTCCCTATTGTAAACCCGCCCCCACCCAACTCAACCCTAAAATTCATTACAATGAATCAATGGAAAATATCTAATTGAAAAGACATGACTCAAAATAATTTACTGTCTCGCATCTCAATCGACTCGAATATCTGCTTTGGCAAACCCTGTATTCGCGGCCATCGCATCTGGGTTTCTCTGATTCTTGACTTTCTCGCTAGTGGAATGACTTTTGAAGAATTGCTTGAGGAATATCCGGGAATTGAACGAGAAGACGTTTTGGCTTGTATTGCTTATGGGGCTGAGTTGGCAAGAGATTGTTATGTGGAAATTCCTGTGGGTGAAAAAAAGGTAGTTTTAAAGTGAAGTTAAAACTTGATGAAAATTTGGGAAGCATCCGCGTTGTTTCGCTTTTACGTTTAGCTGGGCACGATGTTGCGACTGTACGGGAACAAAATTTGAGTTCAACAGCGGATGGATTGTTGATTGATATCTGTCGGAGGGAAGGTAGATGTTTGGTGACTTTGGATAGGGGGTTTGGCAATCGCCTCCGCTACAATCCTTCTGATTATTCTGGGATTGTGTTACTGCGTCTGCCTTCTCAAGCGAAACCGCCAGATTTGCAAGCGGCAGTAGAAATATTAATTCGCGGATTGGATGCGGCAGAAGTTACGGGTAAATTGTGGATTATCCGAGGGGAACAGCTTTTGGAGTATCAAGCAATATCGGAAGATGAATCTGACTAAAAAATTCAAATAAAGGAGTTATGCAAAGTAACCCGGTTTCTACGCAAAGAATATCGATGTTGATTCTGTGTTTGGTAATGAGAAAGGGGGTAGCAAACCCGGATTTAGTATCATGAGTTTAACAGTCCTCATAGCGAGGACTTTCGCTATGAGACAGGGAATTAATTCCCCGTCGGACTTTCGGCTAAACGCGCTATTTCACCTACATTTATCCCCGTTCACCTGCGCTTAAAAATCCGGTTCCGCGGCCAAAAGCCCGATCGACAAATCCATCTGTTCCTTCCCCCGCGCCAGAAAACCTTCGCACTCCTGCAAGCACTCAACAGCCACCGCAAACTGCTCGAAAACCTCCTCTAGAGGCAATTCTCCCGATTCCACCCGATCGATAATCGCTTCAATTCGATCGACCGTTTCCTCATAATTCCAGCCAGACTGGCGCAACTGCGAGTTAACCATAACATTTATTCTGCATCCAAAACTTCTACAATCTTAACCTTCAGCACGCCCCGGCTCAACCTCACAGTCAACTCCTCACCCAATTCCAAACCGTCAGTTGTGCGGACAATCGTACCGTCACCTTGGATTACCGCCGCATAACCCCTTTGCAATACCGCCGCCGGATCTAGGGCGGATAACTTTTCTTGCAATACCTCCAGTTTACCAGTTGCTTGCCGCAAAGTTCGGGATGTCGCAGGCAAACGTTTTAATCGATTTTGTAACAGTTGCAAATGCTCTTCTTCCTGCTGAAATCTGGCCCGCACAACACTTGCTAAATTGACCATTCTCTGCTTGTGTTCCCAGTAAAGGTCTGCTAAAATTGGTACGGCTTGAGCAGCCGCCGCAGTCGGAGTATGGGCTCGTTTATCTGCTACTAAATCGGCGAGAGATTCGTCTCTTTCGTGTCCGATACCTGTAATAATTGGGATTGTGCAATTGGCGATCGCCCTGACAACTCTCTCATCATTAAAACAAGCCAAATCCTCCGCAGAACCGCCGCCGCGCCCTAAAATTATGACATCAGCCCTACCGTCCAATTCTACGCGGGCGATCGCCCTGACGATCGCAGCAGCAGCCAATTCTCCCTGCACTCCTGTCGGCGACAGCAACACCCGCAAACCCGGATATCTTTGGGCTAGAGTCCGCTGAATGTCTCCCCAAGCAGCGCCGGTATCGGATGTCACCACGGCCACAATTTGCGGGTGTGCGGGAATCGGGCGCTTTCTGGCGGGATCGAAGAAACCCTCAGCATCCAAGCGATCTCGCAATTGCTGCAACCGCAAAGCCTGCAACCCTTCCCCACCCGGTAGCGATTGCACAACAGTCAACTGGTACTCGCCGCGATTTTTGTACACCCGGATGCTTCCCAAAACCAGCAACTGTTCGCCTTTTGCCGGCATTTGCACCAATTTTTGCCGCTGAGAATTCCACACCACGCAGCGAATCGCAGCGCTTTTGTCGGTGTCGCACAGAGTGAAAAAGCAGCCGCTGGGGTGGTGCGAAACGTTTGACACCTCGCCGATCAGCCAAACTGATTGCAGGTTGCGATCGCCCTCCAACAAGTCTTGCAGGTATGATGTTAGTCCGCCCACCGACAATGTTGTATCGGGAAGAATTGAATTCATTAAACAATTTTAGATTTTAGATTGTAGATTTTAGATTTAGGCTACTATATCTAAGGTATTTATTTGTAGGTCGATCCTCTTCGAGGGCTTCTCTACGGGCGATCCTAAATCAACTGCAAACAAACTAATGATATCAGATGTCATGACTTCGATGAATATGCTGCGCCAAGAGGCTGCGGCGATCGGCATTAATGAGGCCGAAGCCCGAAAATATGGCGACCTCCGGCATAAAAGAACTTGGTCTTTGGCGATCGAACATCACCTCTCGATGCAAGATTTTGCCGGTGGCGCAGAATCCGATTCTGACAGCGCACTCAACCACTCTCAGACTGAAGAGTCGAAAGACTGCGGCATTCAGCTAACGGCGAACCTGGGCGAATCTAATGTCAAAATTGAGACCCGAACAGCATCTCTTGCTTCGCCACAACAGCAAAGAATTGCGAGCGGGCGATCGCAGAACAATTCCGACCACCGCAGCAACCAAAACCGAGGTTTTAAACAAGTAGTTCAAAACCACATTAAAGCCTTAACAATTGCCTCAGCCTCCCGTACAATTCTGATAAATTCACAATTCAGCAATTGGGTTTGCCCTGAGTGCTACCCAGAGGGCGAATTGGGTTGTCACCTGTGTGCCGGAGAAGGCTATGTAAGCGACATTGCAGCTATTGGCTGGACGCTAGCTTATATGGAAATGTTGGGCTGTTCAGCTCGCGAAATCGAACCGCTCAGGAAATTTTCGCCTGCTTCCGAAACTCTGGAATTAAATTTAAAAGTTTGTGTTGCTATTAAACAAAGTACCGAAGTTTTAGCCCGTACAGAAAAATGGGTAATTCAGTTGACAGTTGACAGTTGACAGTTGACAATTGACAGCACTTGACAAAGGAAGTAAGAGGATTGGATTAATGAATAGTCGGATTTTAATTTCTCCCTACAAGGCTTGGGGCTTTAAACCAATTCTTTCTGGTAATTGGTAATATCAAATCATCATCCTCTCATTTCCTGTGGCTGACAAACAATACCGATTCCAGTCCTTTTAATGCAACTTCTAAATCATCGTTGATAACTTGGAAATCGAATTCCCCCGCAGCTTCAATCTCCTCTTTAGCCCGCAGCAACCGACGGGCGATCGCACTTTCGGAATCTTGACCCCGACTCCGCAACCGCCGTTCCAATTCTTCCCAAGAAGGAGGTAAAATAAACAGTCGCAAAGCCTCCGGGAACTTATTTCTAATTTGCCTTGCTCCTTCGAGTTCAATTTCCAGCAATACCGATTTTCCCTCGCCGATTCCCTGCTGGAGAGCAAAATATGGAGTACCGTAAAAATTGCCAGCAAACTGGGCCCATTCTGCCAACTCGCCAGCCTCAACCATTTCTTCAAAGCGGCGGAGGCTGACAAAATAGTAGTGCTTTCCCTCAATTTCTCCCTCGCGGGGCTTACGAGTTGTCACTGATACCGAAAGATATAATTCGGGATGGCGGTTGAGGAGCGATCGCACTAAGGTGCCTTTCCCCACACCGCTAGGCCCCGTCAGAACAATTAATTTACCGGGTTTCATTTTTAGAATAGAAACGTGTAACAATTTGAGTTTTCGCTTACTCTATACTGTAAGTGTTCAAATTGCAACTGACAAACCTCAATCATCCCGACCTTGACCGTCTTTGCTGAGCGCAAAACGATTAGCCACCGTTTCCGGCTGAATCGCCGAGAGGATGACGTGACTCGAATCTGTAATAATTACCGCTCTCGTGCGACGGCCGTAAGTAGCATCAACCAGTTGTCCCCGCTCCCGCGCATCAGTAATTATACGCTTAATTGGCGCTGACTCGGGACTGACAATGGCAATCACTCGGTTAGCAGACACAATATTACCAAAACCGATATTAATTAATTGAATATCCATGAAAATCTTAATCTATGGGTGAACGAGCAACTGTTATTCCTTACTTATTATTATATATACAAAGATTTTTTATGACAAGTTTAAAATTATTCATAACTAAATTTTTTAGTTTTTACCTGCATTTTTTTCTATTTTTTGATGTCGAGTCCGCCCGTCTTTATCAAAAATTTAAAAACCTACCGCTTTTGACCGCTCTATATTAAAGATTCGGTAAAATTGTCTATTTTTAGTTGCTCATAAAAGCATTAGCTGTATCGAGACCCAGCCTGTAAATGTTGCGAAATGTAAACTTAATTTGAGGTGGGAGCAGAAGTTAAGTATAATCACTGATAAAATAACAGGAAATACTCCTAAATTGCTGTTTCTACTGACAGTAATAATACTGGTGTTGCTTTGACGGACACTCCAGCTAATCTAAAAGCTGCTGGCGATTGGGTCCGCGAGGGATAGCTGCGCCGCACTTTTTGCCCAGTTTTACATAAAAAGATTGGGGATGATGTGTCAAACTACAGATGTTTCTTGCATGATGTTCTACAATTAGTACAGCCTGTAACTTGATGGCGGATACGGAGAGAATTTCAGTCCACCCTAAAATTCATTTTGGCAAACTTTGCATAGCAACTACGCGCATTACTGTACAAAGTGTTCTCGAATTGCTGGCTGAGGGACTTTCATTTGAAGAGATTATTCGAGACTATTATCCAGATTTGCAGGTAGAGAATATTTATGGCTGCGTGCGGTACGCTTAAATTATCGTTTAGGAAATTCACGCTACCGAAAAGACGGTGAATCAGGCTCATTCAACTCTGCAAAAGCTACTTTTACGCACGCACAAACATCTTTCCAATCACGATCTGATAGATGCCCAATCCGAACCAAGTTAGCAGACGGCGGTAGAGTGACGATGAAGCTGCGGAAAACGGATGCAACCCTTCAGTTGACAGTTGACAGTTGACAGTTGACAGTTGACAGTTGACCGCTTGAGGGCGACCTCTACCTGGAAGTCCGAGGATGGGATTAATGAATAGTCTGATTTTAATTTCTCCCTACAAGGCGGGCGGGCTTTAAACCAATTCTTTCTGGTAAACCTGCTGCGACCCAATCCTCAAGAGTACAGTCTGTAGCCCCTAGATCCGTCGTTTGTTCTCGCTGTCAGGGAAAAGCATAGATGCGTACTGTAAAGAGAAGGTTGTTATATCGGTTCGATCGTCCTCAGTCCAAGTATCGCTTCGATCGATAACCGACACATTTTTCTCAACTAAATCGTTGAGTATAAGATTCGCTAAGCGCAAACGTTCCGTCAGCGACAAATTGCGGACAACTTCAGTATAAATTTCTCGAGCAGTCGTTGGCATAGTAAAACCTCCTGTCCCTTATCTTAACCTGAATCAGCCGTTTTGTGCAGCGAGGCGAAGTAAATTCAGCTAAAAACCGGAATTAATGCAGATAAATTTACCTGCATTAATCCCGGTTTTTACACAGTAGATTAAGCCGCAGCTAAACCGCTGTGTCTCAACAAAGCGAGGGTGCTCGGTTCGCGTCCCCGGAAAGTTTTAAACACTTCCATCGGGTGCAAACTGCCGCCCAATCCTAACACTGTATCTCGGAAGCGCTTGCCTGTAGAGGCGATCGCACTTTCATCTTCCAAACCAGCCTCCTCAAACGCCGCAAAAGCATCAGCGCTGAGCACTTCCGCCCATTTATAACTGTAATAGCCCGCCGCGTAGCCGCCCGCAAAAATGTGTCCGAAAGCGCACAAAAATGCGTCTTCTTCCAGAGGAGGCAAAACAGTCGTAGTTTTAGCGATGCGCTTGCGGACATCCGCCACAGTTTCGCTGCCGCCCGATCGGTAGCGGTGGTGCAATTCGATATCAACGCTGCTAAGATGTACTTGCCTGAGCATGGCACTGCCGCTCATGTAGTGGCGCGCTGCTAGCAGCTTTTGGTAATAGTGTTCCGGCAAACTTTCCCCGGTTTCGTAATGCTTTGCCATCCCGAACAAAGTCGCGCGATCGTAACACCAATTTTCCATAAATTGACTGGGCAATTCCACCGCATCCCACTCAACATTATTGATGCCCGAAGCCCCAGGATAGTCTACCGTTGTCAGCATATGCTGCAAACCGTGACCGAATTCGTGAAACAAAGTTTCTACTTCCACAAAAGTCATTAAACTCGGTTTCCCGTCAACCGGAGGGCTTTGGTTGCACACCAAATACGCCACCGGCAACCGCGTTGTTGTCTTGCCCGCTTCCACAAATTTAGCGCGCACCACGCACTCGTCCATCCAAGCACCGCCGCGCTTTTCCTCGGGGCGGCTGTAGGGGTCAAGATAGAAATTGGCGATCGTATTTCCGGCTTCGTCATCTATTTGGAAATAGCGCACATCTTTGTGCCACACAGGAGCTTGACCGTCCGCCGCCGTTACTGTCACGCCGAACAGCCGCTTTACTAATCCAAATAACCCCTCCAATACCTGCGGCAACGCAAAATAAGGGCGCAATTCTTCAGCACTAAAAGCAAACTTTTCTTCCCGCTGCCGTTCCGACCAAAAACCAATATCCCAGTGCTTCAAATCCCCAGCTTCCGGCGCGCCTTTAGAGGCAGCAAAAGCTTTCAACTCTTCTAAATCTTTGATAGCAGCATTGTAACTCGCTAAGCGCAATTCTTCTAACAAAGCTTCCACTGCTGTAACGTTAGGAGCCATTTTGCTCGCCAAGCTCAATTCCGCATAACTGCTAAAGCCGAGCAAAGCAGCTTTTTCGTGACGCAGTGCTAAAATGCGATCGGTCAAAGGCCAGTTATTCAATTCTCCACTGCTTGCTCTGCTGATAAAAGCTTTGTACAACTTTTCGCGCAAATCGCGGCGAGTGCTGTGCTGCATGAAAGGGCCGTAACTCGGAAAGTCTAAAGTAATCCGCCAAGGGCCGTTTTCGGCATCCGCATTTTCTGCGCCGGCGCTGCGAGCGGCTTGAGCTGCTAAACCCAACAAACTCGGCGGCAAACCGTCAATTTCGTCTTTATTTGTGATGGTGATACTGAAAGCTTTGGTAGCGTCGAGGACGTGATTGGAAAATTGGGTAGTAATTTCCGCCAATTCTAATTGAATGGCATTGAAACGCTCTTTTTGCTCGCCTTCTAAACCGACGCCGGAGAGTTGGGCGTCTCGGATGGCGGCTTCGACAATTCGCTGTTGAGCTGACTCTAAGCTGTCCCAATTTTCGATCGCCCGCAGCGCTTTAAAACCTTCGTAAAGCGGTTTGCTTTGACTGAGCTTGCTCCAAAATTTTACTACTTCCGGCTGCACTGTTTCGTGGGCCGATCGCAGTTCCGGGCTATTTTTCACCCCCATCAAATGTCCGACAATGCTCCAGCTCCAATTTAAACGCTCTCCGAGCCGCTGCAAGGGTTCTACTAAACCGCTCCAAGTCGGCTCGACAGAGGCTTCTAAGGTGGCTAGCGAGGCTTCTAGTTCGGTCAGCAGTTGGGTAATGGCAGGGACTACGTGTTGGGGTGCGATCGCGTCAAACGGTGGCAATCCTTTGCCAATTAGTAACGGGTTATCAGTAACAGTTACGGTTGCAGTCATTTAATTTTCTTGTAACAGGTTGAAAACAGTTGAATTAGACAGATTACCTTTTCAATTTGTAACACAGTTGTCGAAAAAGTTGGACTCCTGCCGAGAGATGGAGAGAGGGGGAGAGGGGGAGAAGGGGAGAGCGGGAGAGGGGGAGAGGGTCTGATGGGGAGAAGGGGAGAGTGGGAGAGTGGGAGAGTGGGAGAGTGGGAGAGTGGGAAAATCTTCCTTCTGACTACTGACTAATGACTGATGACTAATCACTAATCACCAATCACTAATCACCAATCATTAATCACTAATGTCAACTGTCAACTGTCAACTGTCAACTGTCAACTGTCAACTGTCAACTGTCAACTGCCAACTGTCAACTGTCAACTGTCAACTATCAACTGTTTTGCAACTCCTTGACAACCGAGATTAAGCGCTTGAGGTGAGGTTTGACAACTTCTTGTTGCTCGTGTTCCAAACGGTGGATTTGAGCTTGGACTACAGACAAATCCGGCGTCGATTGCTGCGCGGGAGCTTGCACTTGGCTTTGCAAATTGGCCATGACTTTCTGGATTTCCAAAAATCTAGTATTTACTACTTCCCAGTCGTCTCGGGTGAGAGCAGTTTCTGTCAAACTTCTCGTCGCGCTTTGGAGTTGTTCTATAGCCTGTTCCACAGCTTGGAGATTCGCCGGTTGGCCGATGGATAAATCTTGCATTTGTTCCCTCACCTGCTGGCGGACATCGAGCACAGCAGACGCGACAATTTCTTGCAAAGAAGCTACCGACTCTCCCAAACTCAGCAACTGCCGCTCAATGTCTATAGACTCCTCAAAAGCTGCATTCCTAGGCAATGCAGCCATTTGCTGGCGCAGCGCTGCAATATCTGCTGACAACTGCCTCCGCAATTTAACAATTACCGTCACCGCCGTTTTTTCGACCTTATTTACAGATTTTTGTACTTGGGCCAGTTCCGAATTTTGATGAACCCGCACTTGCTGCTCGAATCGATATCGGTTAGCCACATTTAGCGACAAAGCCAAAGTTAGGGGAGCCACTCCGTAAAAAGCTTGACCCGACACAGCCACCGCCAGGGAACCCACACCAGAGGCCGCCAGAGAGGCGTACTCTGCCACTTCCAGCCAGTGTCTTTGAGGAAAACTTGGCCGACTGTGGTTTCTAGCAGAGGGGTTTGGCTTCCGCACGGCTCTTTGGGTCATAGTATTTTCTCGTTGTTGGTAAGGTTGCGAGACTGGGTGGAGCATTCATTTATATCCTTTTTTCAGTTATATGTTTTAGATTATTTCGGGGCACTCTTCTATTTTTACCTGATTAAGTAAGTTAAGGATGACTGACATATTATTATGTATTTGCTTGTGGTCTTGCTGTCGCCCACAATTGGGGCTGTTAAAAGCTGAACCCCAAGGCGCCCTCTATTTTACAGGACGCGGGCGCGATCGGGTTCGCGCGATCGACAATCGCTGCCCAGGCCAGTCGATTTTCCATTTTTAGATTTTATATTTTAGATTAAAAATGCCACCTACTGACGGCGATCGGAGTTTTTAGCCGATCGGGAGTTGCATTTTTGTTCGCGCATTGGTATAATTTACTCCTTCTCAATTTCCCGGAGCGACGAATTTACAGCAAAAATTGACCGATGAACTCAGAAAAACCCGGAATTGCCGATCGGCTAAAGTCTATTTTCAGTATCACAATCTTTATTATTCTCGTACTAGGCGTCGGCTTTTTAAGCGTGAATTTTATTTCAGCTCTCTATGCCAAATTTGCTTAAAATTAGGACTTACCCACGGGTGTCCAGAAACCGGGTTTTTTGCGAGAATATTTCATCGCAGCCACAGATTAGGTAAAAACCCGGTTTCTGTAGTTGGCGGCACTTTAGCTACGCGAGATAGATATTGGTACAACATCTCCGTTACAATCCTTTGATATACTGCTTCAGTACAGGTGACAAAGTGTAAAGACTTTCCTGTTTTTCGATCGAGCAGCGCCGCGATAGAGATTGCAAGGCATTTAGCAAATCGGATGATGATATTTGTCCATGTTGTAGCAATTTGGCGAAGTTGACTGGCTGGTTTTCTGTCACCAACAATGACATGACTTGTTTTTCTAGTTCGGAAGTGCGATCGAACTGCTGCTGCAAAACATCTTTCAAATCTTCCGGCAACAATATGGTATCATCTATTAATAACTCTGCCGCGCCGATTCCCAACTCTTGAATCAAAGTCGCCACGCTTTTTAACCATAACGGATTGCCTTGGTAGCGGTGAATGAGTGCTTCGCAGTTATCAATTTCTGTTAATCCTTTATCTCTCAGTATTTCCCGTGCGGCTGCGGTGTCTAAGCCAGTCAGTTGTAAGGTACGAATGGGAGTATTTTCGCTGGTGAGTTGAGGCACTTCTTTGGGCGGTTCCCAACCGATTAGCAGAAAACAACAGGGATGGGATAATTTTTCTATCTGTTTGAATAAAGAGCGATATTCTTCGTATTCTTGTTTATATTTTCCTGCTAATTCGCCGCTACAGAAAAGGTTGTGAACGTCATCTAAGACTACTAAACAGCGATGCTTTTGTAAATACTTAATCAGCGGTAAGCGTTTCTGGTTTGTTGGCGAGGAATCTAGGTTTTCTGACTGGGAAAAAAGCTGTGTTAGGTTAGATTGAAATTTATCGATGGTGGGGAATTCGTCTAGTGTGAACCAAGCTGCGTATTCAAACTCGTGTTTGATTTGTTTTACGAGTTGTACTGCTAGGGATGTTTTGCCGATGCCGAGTCCGCCGGTGAGGGTGATGAGGCGACAGTTTTGTTGTAGAATCCAGGTGGTGAGGGTTTGGAGTTCGAGGGTGCGATCGAAGAAGTCGCCCAAATCCGGCATCTCACTTAAATCTTGATGTACAATTTTAGTTTGTTTTGAGTTAGATTTTTCGTCATTATCTGGATGTGACTTTGATATATCTGGCGAGTGTGTATCTTCTCCACAGGTGTTAAAATTACCACTGATGTGTTGTTCGATGACGTTTTGTGTAAAGTTTGAAACATTAGAGACTTGGAACCTTTGAATTGCCGATCGTAAATTAGATTTACTGACATCTTCCCCTAATTCTTCTGAAAGTATCTGCCATAATTGCGAAGCTGCATTCCTAACACGACTTTCAGAACAGTCAAAGTCTTTGGCTACGTGCTTGTATGTCTCGTGTTGTAAGCTTCCTTTCACTACCGCTTCTTGTAAATCGTCAAGGTGCTGACCAGTTTTCTCGAATACTATCTTATCGACGAGATTTAACACTTCTTTAAGACTCATTGGGTTAAGTAGGTACAAGCATTTTGCATATTATAGCACAATTTTAGACTTTTTAGGATATCTTTAGATGTTTTAGTATTAAATTCAAATAATTAAAGCCGGGAAAGTTTAGCGGCAAAATAGGATATTTAGGGACTAGACACATCTTTATTTATAAGACATAATGACCAAGTATAAATTTTAAATTTATACTTCTTTCAACTGGTAATAATCATGCGTCATTAAGAAAACACTCAAAATAGGTGTAAGTGACATGAGCAGCATAAGAGTTTTTATAGATGGCATTATCTACTCACTTCAATGGTTTGGTGGATTAATTACATATTGGAATAATGTAATTCTTCATTTGGGAATTTTGAATGAACACCAATTAAATTTAACAATGAGTCTGGGAGATAATAATTACTTTGATAGCCACCCAATAAGCAAGTATTTAAACTTAGTTAATCAGGAAGATAGACAAGAGTGCGATTTGTTTCATTCCACATATTATACTTTGCCACAAAATAGGAAAGCCAAACAAATTTTAACATTCCACGATACAATTTATGAAGATTTCCCAGATTACTTCATTTATGAAACCAACTTCAAAAACTTTATGAAACAAAAGAAACTTTGTGTCCAACTAGCCGAGCATGTGGTTGCTGTTAGCAATACAACAAAAGCTTGTCTATTACAACATTATGAGATTAACCCTGAGCGAGTTACAGTAATTCATCATGGAATTTCAAGTGTTTTCCATAAGTCAAATCTTATTGGTAAAAAAACAGTCATAAAAAATATAACTAAGTTTTATTTGGACAAGCCTTTTTTACTTTTTGTTGGAGGTAGAAGGTACTATAAAAACTTCATTTTGCTGCTCAAAGCTTTTGCTCTCTCGAAAGTCAATCAATATTTCAACCTTGTAGTTGTTGGAAGTGAGCGTAGTTTCTTTGAGGAAGAAATGAAAATAATAGATAAGTTCAAATTAAAATCAAAAGTTAAACTACTAGGGTTTATAGAGTTGGAGGAATTGGTATCTATATACTTATCAGCCTATGGTTTTGTTTTTCCAACAAGGGCTGAAGGCTTCGGTTTACCGCTACTTGAAGCAATGGCTTGTGAAATTCCAGTAGTATGTTCTGACATACCAATTTTGCGAGAAGTTGGCGGGGATTCTCCAATTTATTTTAATCCTCACGATGTAAATCATTTAGTAGAAGCAATTGAAGAATTAGTATTTAGCAATTCAAAGGAGCGCACTTTCAAAGGAAAAGAAAGAAGCAGAGAGTTTCAATGGTCAAAATCTGTCAATGAGCTTTTTAAGCTTTATACCAAAATAGGTAAAAAATTATGATGAAGCCATCTCAATTCAATTTTCGTACTCACTACTTACCCACTAATGAGACATTGTTGTTTAACACATTGACTGGCGCATTTTTTGCTCTTGACACAGAAACGATTGCGAAAGTCGATCGCATCTTTAACACTGGTGAAAGTTGCAATGACGATCTACTAGCTCAAGAATTAACTGAACAGGGTTTCCTTGTTCCCGATGAATTTGACGAAGTTGCAGTTGTTTTAGAACGAAGCAGGCTTGGCATTAGAGATAGTAATCGACTAGATGTCATTGTTATGCCCAATATGAACTGTAACTTTGCCTGCCCATATTGCTATGAAGATCATCAAAAATCAGCGATGAATGATGAAGTTGAGCAGCGCCTCGTTACTTGGCTTGAAAAAATGATTCCCCGTTTTAAGGTGGTTCTAATTAGTTGGTTTGGGGGTGAACCCCTTTTGAGCTATGACACAGTTGTGAGAGTACAAGAAAAAGCTCGCAATCTTTGTCAAGCATCAGATGTGAGCTTTTCCTCTCATATAACGACTAATGGCTATCTTCTCAGTCATGAACGCTCTCAAAAATTAACTGATTTGGGCTTGTACAGCTATCAAATAACTATGGATGGTCCTCCTGAAATCCACAATCGCATGAGGGTTTTACGCGGAGGTGGGGACTCATTTGATCGTGTAATGTCAAATGTCTGTTCCTTGGCAAAAACGCATCCAAAGGTTAGTATTAAGCTGCGAATCAATTACAACGATTCCAATATAAACACAATTCCTGACTTACTGCACCTATTTCCTGAAGATGTAAGATCGAATCTCAACATTGTTTGTGAACGTATCTTTGGTGAAGAATATGGAAAGTTTGTAGATCCAATGCCAGAGCGACAAGTAGCTACCACTGTGGAAGATGTTTATGAGTATGCCCGTCGCTTAGGTTTTGCCGTTACAATGAATGATTTGTCACCCGGCAAACTCACATATTGTTATGCTGACAGGATTAATCAATTTGTCATCAATTACAATGGTGATGTGTTTAAATGCACAGTTGGTAAGTTCAAAACAGAAGATCGTTTAGGATTTTTGGGAAGTGATGGCCCAATTATTTGGGAAGGTGAAAGATTAAATCAGTGGAATTCGATTACGGCATTTGAAGATAAATGCTTGTCATGTACCTTTATGCCTATGTGCATGGGAGGATGTCGTAAATTAAGGGGAATTGAAGGAAGTGTAGGTGAAGATTGCACACTCCCCTTTTCAGGACTAGATAAACGCCTACAGCATCGTTATGCTATAGAATGCGGTCAAGACATCAACCTCATTATAGGCAAGTAAAAACTTTGTCTGTAGCGAGTCTAGTGTGATGTTCAACTAAATCAAAACAAAGGAGTCTTTTATGAGGCAAATTCAAGCAGCTAAAAGTGAGGCAGACATCCGTCGTGTTGCTCTTCCTCAAGCGACTAAGGAAGAAGTAAAAAAAGCAACTTGCTCTTGCGTCAACCACCTATGCGGTTGTGATGAGTAAAAGTTAGTATTCTTCTGGCAAGTTATGGACAATAACTTGCCAGGAGAAGTTTTCTTTCATATGCTATGATTTTCCGAGATCCCTTCTAATTTTTTGCCACAAGAGCGATCGCACTTCTAATTTTTTCCCACAAGAGCGATCGCCATTCTAATTTTTTCCAACAAGAGCGACATCTCCAACACGATCGAGAGCGATTGCCTAAAATGAAAGATCGATCGCCCTTTCTTATTTCTAATGAGCTATAGTTGAAAATGAAAGAGCGATCGCCCTTTCTTTTTTCTGATGAGCGATCGCCTAAAATCAAAGCGCGATCGCCCTTCACACCAAATACCAAACAGTGCGATGATTGTACGAGTTGCGATGCTTGAGTTAAAAAAGAGCGATCGCCATTAAAACGCGAGTTTAAAGGCTAAAATAAATGTATGCGATCTTAAACAAGCAATATGCCTCTGGGCGAGCTTTTACCCACCGTCGCTCAATTATCTCATCCAGATAAACTGCGACTCATTCACTTTCTCCTACTTGCAGTTGCTAAGGAAGAAGGATGCAGCCTCGAACCTATTGAAGATACTAATTCAGAAAATGTACTTCTAAATCAACTAGCATCAACGAGTGCAGTTGTATGGTCTCCACAGGCCGATCGAGAATCAGTTCAAGCATTATCAGAACTTCTACTTGCCGCCCAAAAATTAGCTCATGCTTAATAGTCAGCGATTTCCATTTATAGAGCGAATTGATAGCCTGGGGCGATCGAGTATCATGCCATATTTGCCAATCACTCTCTCCAACGGCAGCAACTCTCTAACTGAATCGAGCGTTTAAATACCTGCCGAAAGAATTGGAATACATTGAGGATTCAACTTATTGTCCGATCGCAGCCACTACCCCACCGATAACTCTGTAAACTTCCGCATATAGGGCGATCGATATCCCAGAACAATATCCGACTTAGCTACTCCCGATTCAATTAACTCGTTAGCTATTCCCACCTCAGTTCCATCCCGTTGAATCCAAATTTTACCAGACCTAATTTCGATGTGAATCACACATCCATAAACTCGTCCTTCTCCACGCCAACCCACATGAAACATCAAGTAGCGATCGCGATCGCGATCAAAAGCAATTTGAGTTTCCACTTCGGGATCTTCACAATTGCAGCTAGAGTGTTTTTCAATAATAGACTGGATTAGTTTTCTATATTTTTCTATCTCCATGATACGATTTCCTCTTTTATAGGATTAAATACAAGCAAGTTTAATTGCATCCGCGTCACTGACATTTGAGCTAAACGTCGAGTAAAAAACTCCTCATAAATATCTACCGGAATGGCTAGGTAAAGAACTCTATCTGGTTGTTGCTCTTCTAGAACTACTTTATAGTTCCAAGCTTGACCCATAGCTTCGTGAAACTCATTAACCAATGAAAGACCTAAAAAACATTTAATTTCTACTGCTATTTTTTGTCCATACCTATCTGCTCCTAATAGGTTATTTTCGGCACCTAAATCGACATATAACTTATCCTCATCTACTTTGAGATACAGAGGGTCGTGAGTAATTACCCACCCTTCTTTTTCCAACGCTGAACGTACAACAGCATGAAAGATATCTTTTGCAGGCATAGATTTTCCATAATTATACTTTTTAGTATAGGCGATCTAGTCTAATTCTACCAGTATCCTGAGAATCAATAGTAGAGAAAAGGATTGCCGATCGCCCTTCACACCAAATACCAAACAGTGCGAGCGTTGTACGAGTTGCAATACTAATGCAAAAACTTGCGAACTTGATATTCCCGACTTTCGGCGATCGGCATTTGCAAATCGCCCATTTTAGCATCCAACTCATCGATTGTGCTTTGCGGCACCGACTTCCACTGTTCCCGAGTTTCCCAGCGAATCAACATCACCACCTCATTTTCCACCGCATCCACCCAAACTTCCTTCCCCAAATAACCGGGACAACTTTTGAGTCCGGCCGTCCAAACTTCTTCATCTCGCAAAATAAACTGTTCCCATTTTTCGGGAGGTACTTTAAATCTCAGCCACTCAATTACCATATTATTTTAGATTGTAGATTTTAGATTGTAGATTTTGTAGGGTGCCTCAGGCCAAAAATGATTGGTATGTCGTCTCCGATTCATTCCTGACGCACCTACAAAACTTAGTGAAAAAACCTTAGTCCTTAGTCGCCCCATTCTGACAGTAAAAGCACCCTAAAATAACTCCATATTTGGATCAAATCAATTAATCGTTACCGATCGCAATTTTAACTATCAACTCAGTTCCCTCTCCCGGACGAGAAATACACTGCAACTCACCGCCGTGCTTTTCTACTATCAAATGCTGGGAGATGGCCAATCCCAAACCAGTGCTCGTGGCCTGACATTTAGTGGTAAATAAAGGGTCAAAGATGCAGCGGAGAACTTCTTCAGTCATTCCAGGGCCGTTGTCGCTAATGGCGATCGCCACGGAGCTCTCCCCTATCACCGATGTCCGAATCCGAATTTCGGGATTGAATATTTCAGATCCCGAGCCGCCCGAAGACAACAAAGACTGACTTTGCATTGTACCATACTTTTCCGGATTTCTGCCCCCTTCTTCCAAAGCGTCGATCGCATTTGTCAACAAGTGCATGAACACTTGATTTAACTGTCCCGGATAGCAGCGGACTCGCGGCAAATCCCCGTATTCCTTTACTAGAGAAATCCCCGGGCGTCCCCCTTTAGCTTGCAGGCGATTTTGCAAGATCAGCACAGTGCTGTCCAAACCTTCGTGAATATCTGCGGGCTTCATTTGGGCTTCGTCGGTACGCGAGAACAAGCGGAGCGATCGCACCACATCCCGAATCCTTTGGGAACCGACTTTCATGGAATTTATCAGTTTTGGTAAATCTTTCTTGATAAATTCTAAGTCTAATTCTTCCATCAATTCTTCTATTTCCGGCACGGGATCGGGATAATACTTTTGGTAAAGATCGAGCGAGCGCATCATTTCTTGAATGTAGCCATTCGCGTGGCTGATATTACCAGAAATAAAACTAACTGGGTTGTTAATTTCGTGCGCTATTCCTGCTACCAACTGCCCCAGAGAAGACATCTTTTCTGTTTGAATCAGTTGAGTTTGAGTTTCCCGCAAAACTAACAGCGTCTGCTCTAATTTCGCCGCTTGCTGCCGCAGGCGTTCTTCCGATTCTTGCAGAGCCAACAGAGACTGTTTGCTTTCTGTAATGTCCCATCCCACAAATACCGCAGCCGTATTTTTTTGATATTTTTGAGCCACAATTAAATAAGTTTTGTTTTCTCCTCTGATGTTCGATATTACTTCTTGAGATGTCTTCTTTTGGTCGCTGGCAAAAAAATCGTAGACTAAATCGTTAAATTTGGGACTTGTATCTAAAAAACCTACTTTCTGACCCGTAAATAGTTCCGCAGGCATTTGGTAAGCGGTAGCTAAATGTCGGTTTACTCCCAAATAGCGCAAATCGGAACTTACCCAAGAAACTAATCCTGGCACGGCGTCCAAGACGGCTTGAAGCTGCTCTTTCGCCTCTAAAAGTGCTGATTCTGCTGCGAGGCGATCCCAAATGTCGCGCGCGATCGCGCAGCAGTATTCGCAGCCGTCATATTCTAAATAATTGACTTGAACTTCGACGGGAAAACAGGCGCCGTCTTTGGTTTTGTAACTGGTTTCAAAAGTGAGGTTGCTTTGCTGCTTGAGTTGATCCCAGTGTGCTTCCCAATCCGATGCTGGTAACTGCGAATCTATGTCGCTCATTCTCAGGTTTAGCAGTTCCGATTCCGAGTAGCCTCCCCGAGCGCAAGCGGCTTTGTTCGCGTAGCAAATTTGACCGTCTGAGGTAGTAAAAAAAACTGTATCAGCAGCATTGTCGAGGGCAATTTGAGTTAGTTGTAGTTTTGTTTCTAACTGCTTGCTTTTGGCCTCGGGCGTCCATGTATTGTAGCAATTTGTTTCAGCTATCTTTTCGGCAAACAGGATCAAACCGCCGATCGCACCCGAGCTATTTTTCCACGGCCAAAATACCCATTTTACCGGCCGGCCGACCTCACTTTCGATTTGTTCTGCTACAGATGCGGTCGCTCGCCCTGCCACAAACTCGCTGTATTCCAAAACTCCATCCAAACAAGCGCGGGCGTTTTGCTGCCAATATTCGGGGAGATTCGGGAACACTTCCCAATGACAGCGGCCGATCGCCTCACCGCCACCGAGCCCGCAATCTGTTTTCCAGCGACGAGAAACCGACAGATAGCACATTTCACAATCTACCATTGCCACGGCGTCAGCGGAGCGCTCCACCAACCGCCGAAATCCCTCTTTACTCTCTGACACGGCTGCCTCTGGGGGTTGGTGGGCGATCGGGATTGTCCCGTCGGCATACCTTCCCAGTCGAATGTTTTGATTAACTGGCTTAGTTTGCACGGTTTGGGATTTCCTC
The DNA here is from genome assembly GCF_036705795.1 of Microcoleus sp. ARI1-B5. Taxonomy (NCBI): domain Bacteria; kingdom Bacillati; phylum Cyanobacteriota; class Cyanophyceae; order Oscillatoriales; family Microcoleaceae; genus Microcoleus; species Microcoleus sp. ARI1-B5. The sequence continues at coordinate 82,103 of NZ_JAUBVK010000002.1, read as the reverse complement.
CATAGCTGTCAAGTTTGAAAAATTCTATTTCCGACCCAAAATGCTCTTCCCCTGATTCGCGGTTTCGGGTGAGACCCTTAGAGGGTCTCACCCCTCATTAATATCATTTTTGAGAGGGATGTGTCTAGAGGTACTGAATAAATTGTTCCCCAAACTTTGACCTTCAGAAGATTTCCTCATAATTATTCAATATTTGAGGCCGTGCCGTAAGTGCGATCGCCCAAATTGCTTGAGACTTTACGTGTCTGCTCAAACAAATTTGTGCGTAAATTCACTGGTAAAATCCACTCTCCCTTTCCGCAACATTGCAGGATCTAATCTTTCAATCGTGTTGCAAGTTAGTAAAACTACAAGTTTTTGCTGAAATTGAATGCCGTGTTCGTCCATGACGCTTTGATACAAAGTTCCATCCAGCAAACTCAAAATATGTTCAGTTTTGTTACTGCGTTGCGCCGCTGCGGTCGATCGATCTTGAGCCAAATTATCAGCCTCGTTAATAATGATGCAAATCCGCTCCAAATAACTCGGCGGCACAAAATTTTCCACAGCATCGTGATCCAAGATAAAAATCACATAACCCAGCGGCACTAAAATCTCCTTTGCTACCGCTTGAGTCCAAGCAGTTTTGCCCGTCCCCGGTTCACCGCTGACCAAAACAGCCAACTGATTTTGATCCAGAATAGCCTGCTGAACAGTATCCGTAAAACTTTGAACTTCCGCAGAAAACGTCCGAATAGGGAACTGACTGTGAACCTGTCCGACGCGGCTTTTGTACCCGCTGAGAATCACCGCTAAATTGTAAGTTGCCTTGCTAACCAGCGGCGCAATATCTTGGCAAATCAGAGTGTAGCAGCGTCTTCCCCTGTCGTAGCTGTCAATTTGCAGCCAACAGCCGCATCGGGCCCAATAAGCATAAACAGTACCCAAAACTTCCAAGCGTTCCCAGCTAACAAATCGTTCCGGCGGATAAGAAAAATGCCGTTCCATAAAAAACTGGGTAATCGCATCCGGTTTTCCCAGCAACTCCAGAACTTTGAAAACAGTAATCTCTTGGAGTTTGTTGAGAACGTAGTCGATGGGAATGCTAGCGCGGCTGACCAATTGAACAACAGGCGTTTCGGTAACTAAAACATCTTTGTAACGGTAATCCGGGTAAACGGGCTGCGGAGTAATGTAATCCCAAAACTCGTCTATTTCGTAGCGAGTATTTTCCGAGAATACATTTAAGATGTTTGCCCACCAGGTATATTGATGTCGTCCCATTGCATCGGCAATATCGCTGGCTGCATCTAAAGTCTTTTGAGCGAGTTCTCTGGGGTCGCTCGACGCTAAGTGCAGCAGGTGTTCCCAATCAAATTGACGGTAGAGAGGGCGCCAGCCAGAGCCGAGCAATCCTCGATTTTGAGGATTGTTTTGATTGAGATTGTTTTCGCGATCGCCCATATTTTCCGCACTCATTTTGTGAAACTCCTACTTACTCTTATTTTAAAATATTTTCCGCACATTTGCTATAACCAAACAGGATTTTCTCAACCGACTTTTAGATAATTGGGGGGCACCATATCTACTAACCAAACTCTGTTATCCGAGCAGTAAAATGTATGTCCCTCCTGTTGCATTGCTGCGGCATCTACAGCCAAGACTGCCGAGATGCCGTGTCTGGCACCTACTTTACGCGCTGTCTGAATGTCCGCCGACAAATGAACGTGATGCCGCGACATTTTCCTAATACCTTGACTGAGAATAGACTCGACGGCAGTGCTACCTGTTCCGTGATATAAAATATCTGGGGGAACAGCGGGTTCTAACTGCAAGTCAACCTCTACACTGTGTCCTTGGTTGGCACGAATGAGAGTGCCCGTTTCGTGGAAGGAAAAGCGCTGTTTGTCGTTTTTCGCGACTACTTCCTTGAGTTCAGAAAGCTGAACGGGGAAGTTATTTTTTTTGCAGGCATCGAGGAGTTCGCTAACAGGAACCCAGCCCCCCGGCGCGAGTTGAATGCCGATGCGCGAGGGCGCGTGGCGCAGGTGTTTGCTGAGATATCTGCTGATTTTGATTAATCGGGTATCATTCATGATTTTACTTGATTTGTTGCGTTATTTTGTGTAATAATCGGGTTTATTTAATCTGTTTGGACTGCGAAAGGGTGAGTGAAGCCAAAGCTTGTCTGCTTAAATCTAAAATCCTTTGTATCTTTCGTTTATAGCCGAATCTAGATCCCCCTAAATCCCCCTTAAGAAGGGGAGTAGGGGTTGAGTTTGATTGCGCTTCCGCTTCCCCCCTTGGGAAGGCTCGATCCCCCTAAATCCCCCGCGCAGGGGAGTAGGGGTTGACTTTGATTGCGCTTCCGGTTCCCCCCTGCGCGGGGGGTTAGGGGGGATCGGGCCTCAGCTAGAAGTAGCAAGCTAACTAATTGTAGGGTGCGGAGCAGGGATTTTTTTTTCAGTAAGCAGTCAAAACATTCATCGCTGAAGTACCTACAAAATTTTTTGATAATTCTCAAAAACTCTGCCTTCTACCTTCGGACAACTCCGCCAAAAATAGCAAAATTGAGATAGCGCCAGTGACAGGCTGCGTCTGCAAAACCAGCTTCGGCAAGCCACTTTGTCTGCTCTTCCACAGAGGAAGGAATATCTTCTTTTAGATAGTTTTGAAACCAGGCTGCATCGTCTTCTCCGTTAGCTTTCATGTACTGCCGCCACAAGTTTTCGTATTGCTCGGTCAACTTTGGGGTAGCACCTGTCACAATATCTCGGATTAGCAAGATTCCCCCGGCATTCATTGACTGAAAAAGTTTGTGAAATAGCTTTTGTTTCCCTGCGCCGTCTAGGTGGTGGATTGCCAACCCAGCAACTACCAAATCGTAACCGCGGCCGAAATCATCTTCGGCAAAGTTCCCCTGCTGCAATGTCAGCCTTTCTCCGAAAGCGGACAAGTTAGTTTGACAAACTTTCAGCATATTTTGAGCCATGTCAAAAGCTGTGACATTTGCTTGAGGATATGTTTGCAAAATCATCGCCGACAGTATGCCAGTTCCCGCGCCTAAATCCAGAACTTTTATTTTAACCTTGGTTTCAAAAGGGATTAACTGCAATATTAAATCGTGTTGCTCGCGATAGTGCGGAATCAGGCGGGGAATTAAACCGTCATAATCAAAGGCTCTTTGTTCAAATTGTTCGCGTACAGCGTCTAAATTCACTGAAAATTTTCCTCAACCTGTTAATACTTGAGTGCGTTAATGCAGTTGGGCTGCTTTCTCGTTTGAGGCTATATTACATATATAATACAAAATATTTACAGCGCTGTCAAGATGTAGATTAAAATAATTTAACAGAAGTTGCCGACGATCGCAAAACACGGACTTTGTTCGCCCTTTAAGAGCCAATTATTTGGAAACTGTCAAGCCCTGCACATATATATGGTATGTGGAGATGAGGTAGAATGCCCCAGACCCGAAAGCCTGCGGCAAAGTAGATTTTGTGCCAGATGCGGGAGGGTAATTGTGAGAAAAAAGTTGACGGTTTGTACCCAGCCGCCCGTCGGGCAGATATGAGAAAATATGTCCTCAGGTTGACAAATTTAGTCTCAACTCCCAATAAAATTTGAGGGTACTCCAGTTGAAAAAAATAATGCAAGTGCAGGTAAGCTCCCAACTTGGATAGTCATTAGTCATTCCTAATCTAAAATCTAAAATCTAAAATCTAAAATCTAAAATGGTATGACTCCCGAGCGGATGTGCGGACGGCAAAGTTTTCAGGAAAATGAAAATATACAAAATATTGCACCCGCCAGCGCCAACCAAAAAACTGTGATAATGAATCAGGATGCGAGTAGATTAGGTGTCAGCCGTCAGGGGAAAATAGAAGCAATGGAAATCCAACAGCGGAGCAAGGATAAGGCCGATCGCCAGCAACCGGACACGCACGATCGCCGGGCCAAAATTTCTCCGACAAAAAAACTAGATTCGTCGCTGCAAGAATGTTTAGATTTTAAAGGAGCGATCGACCGCTCAGCACTGGCGGTGAGAACCGACGCCCGAGGAATTATCAACTACGTCAGCGATCGAGTTTGCAGCATCTCTAACTATTCGCGTACCGAACTGATCGGCTGCCATTTCGGCATCCTCCACTCGGAATATAAGTCTTGGGAATTCATCAAAAATTTGCGGTCAACTGTTACTAAAAATGAAGTTTGGCAAGGAGAAATTAAGAACAAAGCCAAGAATGGCAGCCATTATTGGGTGTACGCAGCAGTAGTTCCGGTGTTGGACTTCGAGGGAAAACCCTGTCAGTATTTGGCGATCGGATTCGACATCACCGATCGCAAAGCCGTTGAAACAGCCCAAGCAGCAGCCAACCAGGCAAAAGACGAATTTTTGGCGATCGCGTCCCACGAACTGCGATCGCCCCTGAGCGCGATTTTGGGATGGGTGCAGCTAGCTCGATCGCGCAAGTTAAACGAAGCCACCACCAGCCGCGCTTTGGAAATCATCGAGCGCAACGCCAGATTGCAAAACCGGCAAATAGACAATCTCCTCGATTTGAGTCGGCTGCTGCGGGGGAAAGTCCACCTCAACGTCGGCCGGGTTCACCTCCCCTCTGTCATAGAATCGGCGATCGAGACCCTCGGCCCCGCCGCCGAGGCCAAAAACATCCGCGTAGAAACACATTTCTACCCCGGCGCCAGCTACATTTTGGCAGATGCCAAACGCTTGCAGCAAATAGTCTGGAACCTCCTCGCCAACGCCATCAAATTCACCCCAGAATCGACACCAGGCCCCGTTCAAGTGCGGATCGAGCCTACAGAGTCGGGCACCTTGATTCGGGTCAGCGACTGCGGTTGCGGGATAGAACCCAAATTTGTGCCCCACATCTTTGACTACTTCCGCCCCGCAGATAGCTTCCAGTCCAAGGAACAAAATCGGCTCGGGTTGGGGCTGTCAATTGTGCGGCATTTGGTGGAACTGCACGGGGGAACTGTTTGGGCCCAGAGTCCCGGGCTGGGACAGGGAACGACGTTTGGAGTGCTGCTACCGATCGCTCACAGCAAAAATGTACACGACGATCGCACTCGGGAGATCGCCCATTTCCCCGAAAATCACGCCGGATCGGTTTCCAAACCGCTAGCCGGAAAGCAAGTGCTGGTGGTGGAAAGCAGCGCCGAGATCCGGGAATTTCTGAAAACAGCCCTCGAAGCATTTGGAGCCAAGGTAACAGCGGTGAGTAGCGCCGGCGAAGCGATGGCCGAGTTGGAACAGTCGCGGCCCGACGTGTTGGTGAGCGATATGGCGGTGCCGGAAACAGACGGCTGCGATTTGATCCGCCGCATCCGAGCCATGGAAATGTCCGAGCACAGGGCACTGCTGCCGGCGGTAGCGCTCACGGGAGGCGTCCGGGAGGATGATTCGGCATCGGCGCTCTCTGCGGGGTTTCAGAGGCATTTGTCGAAGCCGGTGGAGGCGAATCAGTTGGTGAGCGCGATCGCCCAATTGGCCGGACTGACTGAATGCGGCTCTCAAAACTTGTGCGCGGGAAATGTCGGGGCGATCGCACCCGAAGCCCCGCTGCCAGACTCTAACAGTTTTAATCACAAAAATAATGGGGAACAATTGACGAGTGACAGCCGAGAATTACCGCTGTTGCTGGTAGTAGAAGACAACCATTTTCTGCTGTCTTACCTCCAAAATTTATTGAGTCCGTACTATCGAGTCGCCGTGGCGATGGACGGGGTGGAAGGTTTAGAAAAAGCCAAGAGTTTGCAGCCCAATTTGATTTTGAGCGACCAAATCATGCCCCGACAAAACGGACTGGATTTGCTCAAGGAGATTCGGAACACGCCTGAGTTGAGTTCGACTCCGGTAATCTTTTTGACAGCGCGATCGGGTATGGAAGCTCGGATCGAAAGTTTGGATGCCGGTGCTGACGATTATATTTCCAAGCCTTTTGACGAGAGGGAACTGTTGGCGAGGGTAAGAAATTTGCTCAGAACCCACGCAGCCGAACAGCAGTTGACGGCGCTAAACCGCCAGTTGCAGCAGCAGAAACGGCAGTTAGAAACGGTGAATCGAGCCTTGCAGTATTTGGCAACTTACGACAGTTTGACTGAGGTAAGAAACCGCCGCTTTTTTAATGACTATATGGATACGGAATGGCGGCGTTTGGCGAGGGAAGAAGCACCGCTGTCTTTGATTATGTGCGATATCGATTATTTCAAACTTTATAACGACACTTACGGCCACCAAGCGGGGGATGAGTGTTTGCGGCAAGTGGCGCAGGTTCTGCAGCGTTCGGTAAAGCGATCGGCTGATTTAGTTGCGCGTTACGGTGGAGAAGAATTTGCCATAGTTTTGCCGAATACGGATATTGAAGGTGCGGCTTGCGTTGCTGAAATTATCGCCCAACAGGTGCGGGGTTTGCAGATTGTTCACGCTAAGTCTGCTGTCAGCGAATATGTCACGCTGAGTTTGGGTGTGGCTTGCTGCATTCCGGCGCCGATGTCGCAGCCGGCGACGTTAATTGCGATCGCGGATGAGTCGCTTTATCGGGCGAAAGAGGCTGGGCGCGATCGGGTTTCGGTTGCCGCATTTCTAGGATAATATAATAGTTAAAGGAGGTCGCGCCATGACACTAATATTAGATAAGCCCAAAGACCAACGGTTAACTCACTCCGGGATTGATTGGCAACAATTCAAACTAATCGAACAGGGATTCTCCGACTCCCCCGGTATCAGACTGTTTTATTTCAAAGGCGAGGTAGAAATTTTGGCAGTTTCGCAAGAACACGAATCATTCAGCAGGACGATTGCAGGTTTACTGATGGACTACTTTGTTGAAAAAGACATCGAGTTTAACCCCTTGGGTAGCTTTACTCAAGAGAAGGGACAGGAAGTCTCGGTGCAAGCTGATGAATCTTTTTTAATTGGAAAATCAACAGGTAAAACCCCCGATCTTGCCATCGAAGTAGTATTTACCAGTGGGGGAGAAAGCAAATTGAATCGCTACCAAGCCTTGGGAGTGCCCGAAGTTTGGTTTTGGGAGGATGGATTATTTGCTCTGTATCATTTGCGATCGCACGGCTATGAAAAAATTGCCCAAAGCGAAGTTCTGCCAGACTTAGATATTAACCTGCTGTCTCGGTGCTTGCTGATGGCTTCTAAAATTGAAGCGGTTAAGGAGTTTCGGCGCGGGATTTCTGGGGTTTAGAGTCCAAGCGGGTTGGGCGATCGCTTGCAGCCCGAGTTCCAGATTGCAATGCTGGCGATCGCGATCGCACCACCAATAAGCGCGAGCCCTTGCTTGCATAACCCCCAAAACGCTAGAGATATGTTATTTAAGGTAGATGCCGACATCAGATTTTGGCAACTTTTCCAGGAGGTTATTGCCCTATGTCCTCTCAAAAGCCACACCCTGCTGCCACTTACATCCGCTTTGCCGACTGGCGCTTGCACTTTGGCAGCCTTTCAAAAGAAGCGAAGCATACAGTTAATGTGGTGATAAAAACAGCACTAAGAAAGTATGACCATTATGGAGCGGAACAGATACTGTCAAATTTGACAGAGCTGAATC
>NZ_JAUBVK010000002.1:0-74438 GCF_036705795.1 Microcoleus sp. ARI1-B5 | reverse complement strand
TGGAAAACAATCAAATATCAGACCTAACACCCCTGCAATCTCTGACCAATTTGACAGAGCTGAATCTGGAAAACAATCAAATATCAGACCTAACACCCCTGCAATCTCTGACCAATTTGACAGAGCTGAATCTGGAAAACAATTCAATATCAGACCTAACACCCCTCAAATCTCTGACCCGTTTGACTTATCTGAATCTGTCCCACAATCAAATATCAGACTTAATACCCCTGCAATCTCTGACCAGTTTGACTTATCTAAATCTGTCCCACAATCAAATATCAGACTTAATACCCCTGCAATCTCTGACCAGTTTGACTAATCTGAATCTGGAAAATAATCAAATATCAGACCTAACACCCCTGAAATCTCTGACCATTTTGACTTATCTGAATCTGTCCCACAATCAAATATCATACTTAAGACTCCTGCAATCTCTGACCTATTTGGCTAATCTGAATCTGTCCCACAATCAAATATCAGACTTAACACCCCTGAAATCTCTGACCAATCTGACTAATCTGAATCTGCTGGACAACAATCAAATATCAGACTTAACACCCCTGAAATCTCTGACCAATCTGACTAATCTGAATCTGCTGGACAACAATCAAATATCAGACCTAACACCCCTGCAATCTCTGACCAATTTGACTAATCTGAATCTGCCCTACAATCAAATATCAGACCTAACACCCCTGCAATCTCTGTGGACAGCGATCGCCAATTCTACAGATCCAGTCGATCGCACCCGTGCCACAGCAGCGATCGAATTTGCCTACGCAGCTCTCGGCAAGACTTGCCCAAAAATTATTTTTTGTTCTAGTCCCCACTCCGCCATAACACAGTTAAAAAAATTGAAATCTCCCACTAATAAAAATATTTTTTTTCAGCGTATTTACAAACAGCTAGAACCAGCCTGTCTGCCGTTTAGGTATATAATTTTTTTGTGCTTGTATTATTTCGCACTAACAAGGGATCTACCACAGCCAAAAACAGCTTTTTTCCAGCTTATTTACGAACAGCTAGAATCGGCATATAGGCCGTTTAACTTAATAAGATATAGTAGTTCGTATTTGCCACAATTAATAGAATGGGAGCGGCAGCTCAGACAAAAATTGGAACGTGATTTTTGGGACGACTGTAGGGACAACTCAACGTCGATCGTTGATCGGGCATACCTGTGGGATAAAATCTGCGTGGCTGACTTCTGTGTCTCTGTACTTAGAATTGTTCTCAACCCGGCTGCACAAAAAGCCTTTGAATGCTTGCAGCAGCTTTTAGTTGAATGCGGCTGGATTTTTGCGTTTGACAAAGTTTGCTTAGTTTGCGATCGCCCAACCAAACTCTGCCTCGACAGCGAACACCGACTGCACGCAGAAGGGGAACCTGCACTGGAATTTAGCGACGGCTACAAACTCTACTCCTACCACGGCGTCACCTTGCCCGAAAAATACGGACAAATTCACCCCAATCAGTGGGAATCTACCTGGATTTTAGAAGAAGAAAATGCCGAATTAAGGCGAGTGTTAATTCATGGAATTGGTTAGGGCAGAATAGCCCGTGAATTGCAAGCCACAGAATTAGATAAGTGGGTAGCCACGGGGGGCTACCCCTACCAAGAATACACGCTGCTAAGAATTGATGCTGATATTGACGGCTTCGAGCCAGATGAAAAAGAGCCAATTTACTTGTTAAAAATGACTTTTCCCAGCACCGGATTCATTCACGCTTTGCGGGTTCCGCCCGATATGCAATCTGCAAGGGAAGCGATTCGTTGGGTGAATTGGGATGTCGATTATCAGGAGTTTTCCGTGCAAACTTGAAGTTTTGGGGAAGTTAGAAACCTCGTTGATAAGATAAGAGTCGGCGGTTGAAACCCGGCCTACACAAACAATGTCCCTCTCTAAAAGACTGAAGATTAAATTCCTTGATAAAAGTCGGCGGTTGAAACCGCATCTATACAAACTATGTCCGCCTGCGCGGACTGAAGACTAACTTTTGTATTCTTTCATTTGCTGGCGAATGGCTGCCTGAATCTTAGTATCGAAATCCGGATCTCCCACTTTCGTGATGATTGAATTCGATCGCCCTTTCCGCCTGTCTGAGTAGGCTTGCAGTGCTGCTTTATCCCCGCGATTTTCCAGGAAATAACGCTTCAATTCTCGATCGCCCATTCCTGTACAATCTACTTGGCTCATTGTAAATTAACCGTAATTCATGTAGGGGCGGGTTTCACCAACAATCTTTCATTCACACCGACAATATCTATAAACCCGCCCCCACCCAGGCGACTTTCTCGAAACAGGCATCTATTATAGCATTTCTCTTGCCGTTAGCGAAGCCCTCGAAGAGGATCGCACTTTCACCCTCGAACCTAACGCCTATCAGTACAGCAAAGATTTATGGAACATCGATCGCCACCCTTGACGTGCCTGTATTACCAATGTAGTATAAAATGGTGGTAGAAAAGATCGATCGACACTACCAGTCTCGGACGCATCAACATCAAAGAAACCGCGTTTTTTATCGAGATTAAAGGCTCTAATCGAGTATTTTTGTAAAAAACCCGGTTTCTGACCGCCCGTCCGTCCAAGGCTAACCAGCACACAAAAATTAGAAAAAACCTATGAAACCCATCCGACAAGGCGACGTAATTCTCACCCCCGTACCGCAAATCCAAGGCGACAAAAAACCTCACCTCACCCTCGCCGAAGGTGAAGTCACCGGACATTCTCACCAGATTATTGAGGGACAAGCTGAACTTTACGAAAAAGACGGTACTTTGTACTTGCGAGTGCTTTCGCCGACAGCTTTATTGAGTCACGAAGAACACAAAGCTATTGCAATTCCTGAAGGTAATTGGATGGTGCGGATTCAGCGCGAATACGAACCCCAAGGCTGGAGGTATGTCGCAGACTAAGGTTAAAAAACTCACGCCAGCACAAGAAGCTCAGATTCCAGTTTATCGCGACAAGTGGAGGGCGAGATCGCTTTCCATTTGTCCGATCGAGCGATCGCAAGCTGCAGAAACCATTAAAGTGGGTTATAGGGCGATGGATGGAGCCCCGCTTCGCTACGGCATTCACAGCATTGGATATCATTTTGTGCGATCGAATTTGTCAAGAACTAGCAGCCACTGAATTAGATTCTTGGCAGGAATATACCCTGTTAAAAATGGATTTTGAGGACGATTTCGACGCCGATGGGATGCCATTACCAGTTTTTTTGTTAAAAATGACCTGTCCGAGTACGGGGTTCGTTCATGCGCTGCGAGTGCCTCCTGATGTGGCATCCGCCCGCGAGGCAATTCGCTGGGTAAATTGGGATATTGCACCCGAAGAATTTAACGTGCAAACTTGAAACTCCCCTAACCCTGTTTAATAAGTCGTGTCATATTCTCCTAGTAATTTCCCACAATTTTATGTCAGAACAACAACCAAATCCCGCAGAATTCACCAGCTTTGCCGACTGGTGCTTGCACAAAAATAGCCTTTCACCAGCAGCAAGACATACAGTTGAGGTCTTGTTATATAAAACTGGCACTTCTGATATCAATGAAGCAAACCGGATACTCTCTAGTAGGAATAATCTGAGTCTTTACAACAATCAAATATCAGATATTACACCCCTCCAATCTCTGACTAATTTGACCGATCTAAATATATACAGCAATCAAATATCAAACCTCGCTCCCCTACAATCTCTGACTTATTTAAGAGTCTTGTGTCTAGAGGACAATCAAATATCAAACCTCGCACCCCTGCAATTTTTGACCAATTTGATTCATCTAAATCTGTACAAAAATCAAATATCAGACATTACGCCCCTGCAATCTCTCACGAAGTTGATTACTCTGACTCTGGGCAACAATCAAATATCAGACATTACACCCCTGCAATCTCTGACTAATTTGACTGCGCTGTATCTACACAAAAATCAAATGTCAGACATCACACCGCTGCAATCTCTGACTAAATTGACTGTACTGCATCTGTACAACAATCAAATATCAGACCTCACACCCCTGCAATCTCTGACTAAATTGAATAATCTAAGTGTAGACTTTACACTTGTGCAGAATACTCTCGTCCAAGCATACAGTCAAAAGTGGGAAAGTCTTTTCAAATCTACCAAACCAATAAATCATACTCAAGTCGCTACCGCCGTTAAAACTGCCTATTTAGCCATGGGTTTAAAAGCCCCAGAAATAGTTTTTTGTAGTAATCCCAACGAATGGATTGCAGAAGTAAAAACACATAACAGATCGAATCAGAATAAGACTTATCTACTTAAAAAACTGATACAAGATAAGCTGCCACCCTTTAACTTGATCGAAGAATTTACCCAGCAACTTACCGACTTTTTGGAGCAACTTCCGGAGTTAATGATATGGGAGGAACTGCTAGAACAAAAATTGGAAGCAGAATTTTACACTGGGAACATAATTACTCCGAAATATATGTTTCAGGCTCTCGCTCATTATGAATTATGTGTTTCTGGCTTGGGTATTGTTCTCCAACCAGAGGTACAGAAAGTTGTTGACTGTCTGAACCAGCTTTTGGCAGAATGCGGTTGGATGTTTCTATTAGACGATATCTGCATTGTGTGTTCGCGCCCTTGCCAAATTCGCCTCGATAGCGAGTACCGTCTTCACGCCGAAGGCGAAAGCGCACTTGAATATGCCAATGGTTACAAAATATATTCCTACCACGGCGTAACCCTGCCCGAAAAATACGGACAAATTCACCCCAATCAGTGGCAAGCGACCTGGCTTTTAGAGGAAAAGAATGCTGAATTAAGGCGAGTATTAATTCACGGAATTGGTTATGCTAGAATAGCCCGTGAATTGCAAGCCACAGAATTAGATTGCTGGAAAGAATACACGCTGCTCAGAATTGATGCTGATATTGATGGCTTCGATCCTGATGATTTCGACCCTACTTTTTTCGATCCTGTTTATTTCGGTGGCGATGGTAATCCTCCTGAAAAATAACCTATTTATTTGTTAAAAATGACCTGTCCGAGCACGGGATTTATTCACGCTTTGAGAGTGCCGCCTGATGTAGAATCTGCTAAAGAGGCAATTCGTTGGGTAAATTGGGACATTGACTCAGAGGAGTTTTCCGTGCAAACATGAATTACTGAAATTTTACCAAACTTGAGTCTGAATTTACTTATGCCAGCACAACAAGCAAACCAACCAATTAATTTCACCCGCTTTGCCGACTGGTGCCGGCACAAAGATAGTCTTTCAGAATCGGCAAGGCATACAGTTGAAGTGCTGTTAAAACAGGCTGGCACTTCTGACTGCAATGAAGCTGAGCAGGTACTTTCAAACCTTACTGAACTGCATCTCCCCTCCAATCAAATTACCGACATAACTCCGGTATCGGGATTTACCAACCTGACCAGACTGCATCTCGAAATAAATAAAATTACCGACATAAGTGGGCTGTCGGGACTCACCAACCTGACAAGCCTGCATCTCGAAAGCAATTCAATTACCGATATCACTGGGCTGTCAGCACTAATCAACCTGAGAAGGCTGTATCTCAACAACAATCAAATTACCGACATCACTGGGCTGTCGGCACTTACCAATCTGACCAGACTGTATATCGCCAACAATCAAATTACCGACATCACTGGGCTGTCGGCACTCACCAATATCTTGATACTGAATCTCCACAACAATCAAATTACCGACATCACTCCGGTTTCAAGACTCACCAACCTGACCAGACTGATTCTCTCCAGCAATCAAATTACCGATATCATTCCGCTGTCGGCACTCACCAACGGACCCGAAATTTATCTCTACAACAACCCAATTACCGACTTAAATCTGTCGGGGGAACTTAAACAGAAGTACCTGACGCTCAAGACGGCCCCAATTGATTCTGAAAAAGCTACAGAAGCCGTGAAAAAAATATATGCAGCTATTGGTCTACAAGCACCAAAAGTTATTGTTTGTAGCAGCCCGCAGGTAGCTTCACAAATACTCCTCAAACCACTCAAGAATTACAATATATCGCACTATGAAATATTGGAAAAAACGGGTAAAAATTTAGATTCTGCTAATTCCTTGTGGGAGGAATTATTTCAAGAGTTGGACGCAGAAGAGTCGGCTCTGAATGAAACATTGAGAAGAGCGGGTAAAAATTTAAGTTATCCTAAGTCATTTTTGGAGGAATTATTTCAAGCGGTGGACGCAGGAGCGTCGGCTATGATATTGTGGAATTGCGTGCAGAACATAAGGATATTAGAGCCGGATAGCGATGGAATACTCCTGGCAGAATTTGATGAATTGGTAAAAAATTACCGAGAATGGCTGGGAGCTAATTTTTTCTCATATCCTAACTATCGAGAGCCACTAACCCCTACCAATCTGCTGAAGGAAATCCATGTGACTGAATTTTTTATTTCTAAATTGGGTGTCACTCTCGACCAGAAAGCACAAGAACTACTTCGCTGCAAGAAACAGTTGTTAGAGCATTGCGGTTGGATATTGCCGTTTGAGAAAATTTGCGTAATTTGCGATCGCCCCATTCACCTTCGCTTTGACAGCGAAAACCGGCCGCACGCTGAAGGAGAACCCGCGATCGAGTTTGCTGACGGCTACAGTTTATACTTTCACCACGGCGTTAAATTACCCGAACAATACGGAAAAGTACACCCTAATTTGTGGCAAGCACAATGGATTTTATCGGAAACAAATGCCGAACTGCGTCGATTGTTAATTCAGAGAATTGGTTACGATCGCATTTGTCAAGAATTAGCGGTGACAGAATTAGATAGTTGGCAGGAATACACGCTGTTAAGCATCGAGTTTAACGATGATTTTGATCGGGAGGGTAATGCAAAGCCAGTTTATTTGTTAAAAATGACTTGTCCGAGCACGGGACACATTCACGCTTTGCGAGTGCCGCCAAATGTAGCATCAGCACAACAGGCAATTCGCTGGGTAAATTGGGACATTGACTCAGAAGAGTTTTCCGTGCAAACTTGAGTAATACCAATTTAAAAAAGTCTGGCTACAATCATCAATCTTAGACCAATTGTTAACAGTTGCCCAAGGCCCGCGCCGGATACGGGAGTGCCGTTTCCCTACAGAAAACTGCTATCTTGGCCACAACCATAATCCATAAAACTCTAATCAACATTGGCCCTGTGCCAGTTAAAATGGTGGACTGCACAAACCATGTATCTAGCAAAAACTGTTAATAACATAAGAAAGAAGCCCGCCTTCAGTCAAAGGTGGGCTAAATTCATGCCAGCTTACCGACAGCTAGGCAATCGGGTCTCTTAGCCGATAGACGTAAAAGTTGAGAAAAAGATCCGAATCTCACGGAAAAATTTATCCCCAACAATTAAGCTCCAGTTTACCCGATCGCCTGACGGAAAATTTCGCGCGCAGCGATGTTCCCCTGAAATTCGGGAAATGCTGGAGCTTTAATTTGCCCGCTTTTCCCTGTTAAATCCCCAATCCCAAACGGTTTAAGCGTCGTGATCGTGAGCGAAGCGGCGGAAGAGGAAGTCTAGGGCGTAGTTCCGCAGGTTGTAGTATTCGGGATCTTCCATCATTTGCACCCGATCGCGCGGACGCGGGAAAGGAATCTCCAAAACCTCGCCAATTGTCGCTGACGGGCCGTTGGTCATCATCACGAGCCGATCGGCCAAAAACAGCGCTTCGTCAATATCGTGAGTAATCATCAACACCGTACAGCGGTGATCGTTCCAGATTTTCAGCAACTCTTCCTGCAATTCTTCCTTGGTAATTGCGTCGAGAGCACCAAAGGGTTCGTCCAAAATTAGCACCTGCGGGCGAATTGCCAAAGCGCGGGCAATCGACACCCGCTGTTTCATACCCCCGGAAATTTGCGGAGGTCTTTTCTCAGCAGCTTCTGTCAGTCCCACCATTGCCAAATGCTCTTTGACGATCGCATTTTTTTCGACTTTCGACTTCTCGGGAAATACAGCGTTAACGGCAATGTAAACATTTTCAAACACCGTCCGCCAAGGCAGCAAAGCGTAACCCTGAAACACTACCATGCGATCGGGGCCCGGCTTCACGATCCGCTGCCCGTTAATCGACACGGTGCCCTCGCTGGGATGGCTAAAACCCGACACCATATTTAACAGTGTGGATTTGCCGCAGCCCGAGTGTCCGATCAGAGTAATAAACTCTCCCTCAGCTACGGTCAAGTTAATGTTTTCTAATGCCCTGTAACCGTTTGGATATACTTTATAAACGTTGTCCATCACCAAAAAAGGCTGGCGGCGATCGTGCGGTTGCTGGATCTGGGTTTTGGTGTTTGTCTGGTTGACAGCAGTATTAATCATGGGTTTGAGAAGCCGTTAGTAGGTGATTAGCGATAGCAAATAATGGAGTTTTGAATGGTGAGCTGCGAGTCGAGACTGTCGATTTGCGAGTTCCCTGTATATTTTGAGTATTGAGTTTAAATTGCAAGACTTTTGCATCAATTATATAATTGTGCCGCTTCACTCTCAACAATGCAATCAATCACTTTGATTTCTGATTCCTCTTGTCTGACTTCTGAGTTGGTAAGTCTCGGACAGGGGCGATCGAGAACTAAGCAATTTTTTCACCTTTTGATACCTCAAAACTCGCAGAGCACCATTAGCTCTTGGGCCGGTGGAAAGTCGTCCACCGGCGGGGGCGGACAAAGACAGATCCTAAGCAACTCGGCGGCCCGAATCCAGAATCACTTCAGCCATCGTGTAATCGCGTTTAATCGCTAGATTGTTGAGATAGCCGATCGGATCTTCAGCATTAAACACCGAGCCGTCAAACAAGCGGAGAGAACCCCGAGTGTAAGTAATATCAGACATTCCCAGCTCCCGTGCTGCGGTACTGAAGGGGCCTACTCGCACCACCCGTTCCAGAATTTCTACCCAGTTGCGGGGGAAGACAGTATCGCCCCAGCGCGCCATCTGCACCATGTGCCACAACTGTTCGGTACGGCTGGGGCGGTTCACCCCGTCGCCGGCGAACAAGTGGTGGGCGTATTCCCGCATCGGAGTATCCAGATTGCAAGCAGTAGATTTGGGATCGCCAATTTGGATGTAACTCTTGTCAGTGGCGACGTACTCCCGTCCCGCCACAATTTCGGAAACTTCTTGAGCGTGAGCCGGATCGCTGCAATAGTGGCAAGCTTCTAGCAAAGCTTTCACCAGAGCAATGTGAGTGTTGGGGTAAGCATTCGCCCAATCTTCCCGAACTCCCAGAATTTTTGCCGGGTGTCCGGGCCACAGTTCCAAATCTGTAGCCACGGTAAAGCCGACTCCTTCCATGGATGCGCGCAAGTTCCAAGGTTCGCCCACGCAGAAACCGTCAATCGTCCCGCCTTGCAAGTCCACAATCATCTGGGCTGGAGGGATGTTTTTTAGCAAAACATCGCGATCGGGGTCAATGCCGCCGGAAGCCAGCCAGTAGCGCAGCAGCAGGTTGTGCATCGATGAGGGGTGAACGATGCCCATGCGGTGAGTTTGGGCGGGGGTTCTGTGCAGCATTTCTTTGAAATCTGCCAGAGTGTATATCCCTTGGTCGTAGAAGCGGCGGGCCAGGGTAATTCCGTTGCCGTTGCGGCTCAGGGTGAGGGCTGTAACGGTTGGTACGGGCTTCTCTTGGTGGCCTCCCAAGCTCAACCACGCCGCCATCCCAGAGGGCATTTGGGCTGCGTCTAAGTATCCGGCGGCGATGCCGTCTACGATGCCGCGCCAGCTTGTTTCGCGCACGAGATGCACTTCATCCAGGCCGTGTTTGGCAAATAAGCCTTTTTCTTTGGCGACTGCTAGGGGAGCGCAGGCTGCGAGGGGGATAAAGCCGAGTTCGAGGTTGACTTTTTCTAGGCCGTGGCGGGCGATCGCGGGTACTTTCCGCGCCCGCAGTTTTTTCACCCGCTTCTGCTGGTTGAGGAAGTAAATCATTTCGCTGCGCAGGGCGTAGTAGCTGGGGTGCGTGACTACTTCCATGCGCACGCGGGGGCGGGGGATGTCTACTTCGAGAATGCCGCCAATCTTCGATTCTGGGCCGTTGGTGAGCATGACGATGCGATCGCTCAGCAGCACTGCTTCGTCTACGTCGTGCGTTACCATCAGGGCGCTAATTTCGTACTCTTGGCAGATTTCCATCAACTTTTCTTGCAAGTTGCCGCGAGTCAAAGCGTCCAACGCGCCGAAGGGTTCGTCCAAGAGTAACAGTTTGGGGCGCAAAGCCAAAGCGCGGGCGATCGCGACGCGCTGTTTTTGTCCGCCCGACAGCAGTGCGGGTTGCTTCTCGGCGTGGGGCGTCAAGCCCACCATGTCGATGTGTTTTTGGATGATTTCGAGGCGCTCGGCTTTGCCTAACCCGTTCATTACTGAGTCTACGGCTAGGGTAATGTTTTCTCTAACTGTCCGCCAAGGTAGCAGCGAATAGTTTTGGAATACTACCATGCGATCGGGGCCGGGCTGGCTGATTCTTTGTCCGTCGATCGTCACCAATCCTTCTGTCGGCAGATCCAAACCTGCGACCATATTGAGTAGAGTAGATTTGCCGCAGCCGGAGTGTCCGATTAAGGAGATAAATTCTCCTTTTTTAATTTCTAAGTCGATGCCTTTGAGGGCTATGTATGTGCCGCCGTCTGTTAAATTAAATGTTTTTCCGACTTGTTCTACCGCAATCAAAACTGACATGGTTTTCTTGCCTTTTTTGTAGGTTTGTCCTTGATTTTTTGATTATTGTTGACTGTTGACCGTTAGCTTTTGTATTATGCCGATCGCCCAACTGCAATAATAATATTCGTTCGATCGTTCGGACTTCAGTCCTCTTAAAAAGCTGAGGACTGAAGTTCTGCTACTCGTTTAACTCGTTACCAGGCACAGCGAAAGGAACCTGTTAACTCTTATCAACTCTCAACTGTTGTCAACGATCGACTTTTCTCAACTATTAACTGTCAACTGTCAACTGTCAACTGTCAACTGTTGTTATTTGCCTTGAGGTGGAGCAATTTTTTGCTGCAACCATGCCATCAGGCGATCGAGCATCAAACCAACAGCCCCAATGTAGAACACCGCTAATAGAATTTCGCTGATGTAGTTTTGCTGGTAAGCGTTCCAAATAAAGAAGCCAATACCCGTAATCCCCGACATCACAATTTCCGCTGCAATAATCGCCAGCCAAGCCAAACCGATCGCAATTCTCAATCCGGTAAAGATATAAGGCAGCGCCGACGGGAACAAAATATTGAGGTAGTATTCCTTCCGAGAAAGTTGCAGCACTTTCGCTACGTTGTTGTAATCGTCAGGAATTTGACGGACACCTTCAGCCGTGTTGATCAAAATCGGCCAAACAGAGGTAATGAAAATTACGAACAAAGCAGCAGGTTCGTTTTGTTGCAGTGCAGCCAGGGCGATGGGCACCCAAGCCAGAGGCGCCACCATCCGCAAAAACTGGAAAATCGGGTCTAAAGCCTTGTTCAAGAAGGGATTCGTACCTACGACCACCCCGAGGCTAATACCCACAAGGGCCGCGAGAGTGTAGCCTTTCGCCACCCGTTCCAAACTCGCCAAAGTCTGCCAAAACAAGCCGACTCCGTAGGTTTTGGAGTTCATAAAAGGATATAACAACAAGATCCGCGTCCGTTCGTCAGTCCAAACGCTGATCGGCCCCGGCAACTTGATGATTCCAGAACTCGACAGGAATTGCCAAACTAACAGAAACCCTAAAATTCCTAAAATTGGCGGCAATATATTTTTGGAATTCTTCTTCCAAAACTCGCCCAGCGCTCCTTGGGCATCGACTCCCCCTCTCCGATTCGTGCTGACAGCCATCTTGCTAATCTCCTATGTTTCTGCTGTTTTTTTTCGAGACTTAAGTTATGCGAAGCTTTTACCAACTAACAATGGTCTCGCATCCCCACGGAAGCGGATTGTTTTTAGAACGAGGTTTAAATCGCAAGCCTGTAAAAACTGCGTTGTCAACTGTCACAGGTCAACTGTCACAGGTCAACTGTTTAACCCATCACGCTTTTTTAAATGCCAAACTCTTGAGGTAATCTTCGGGTTTGTCCGGGTTAAATTCTTTGCCGTCGAAGAACTTTTCAACACCCCGAGACGTACTTTTGGGAATGTCAGCCGCCGAAACTCCGGCTAATTTAGCTGCTGCT
Source organism: Microcoleus sp. ARI1-B5 (assembly GCF_036705795.1). Taxonomy (NCBI): domain Bacteria; kingdom Bacillati; phylum Cyanobacteriota; class Cyanophyceae; order Oscillatoriales; family Microcoleaceae; genus Microcoleus; species Microcoleus sp. ARI1-B5. The sequence continues at coordinate 62,265 of NZ_JAUBVK010000002.1, read as the reverse complement.
TTCCACAAATCTTCGCGGTTGACTTTATCGATGATTGCCTTTTTGTCTGCCAAGGTTTTTGTCGGCAAGAAACCCCAGCGCACGCTTTCGGTTAAGAACCACAAATCGTGGCTCTTGTAGGGATAGGAAACGTTGCCGACTCCATCATTCCAGTACAGCGTACTCATTTTAAAGTCGTTGATTTCGGGCTGGCCGTCACCCATATCGTACTTGCCTTCATAAGGAGCAAGCAAAACTTCCGGCTTTACGTCAAAGAAGTTTTTGCCAGAAACAATCGACACCAATTCGGCACGATTTTCTGGTTTGTCGCACCACTGCTGCGCTTCAATTATTCCTGCTAGCAGGGCTTCGGTAGCTTTGGGGTGCTTGTCTACCCAGTCGCCGCGAATTGCTAAGTATTCTTCTGGATGTGCTTTCCAGATTTGGGCAGTTAAAGCGGACATGAAACCGATTTTTTCGCTGACAATCCGCAGGGGCCAGGGGTCGCCTGTGCTGAAACCGTCCATGCTGCCGGTTTTCATGTTGGCTACGGTTTGGGCAGCCGGTACTGTTAGCAGTTCGACATCTGCGTCGGGATTGATGCCGTTAGCTGCGAGCCAGTAGCGAATCCACAAATCTTGGTTGGCTTTGGGAAAGGTGTAGGCTGCTTTGAAGGGCGTGCCTGCTTTCTTGAGTCCGAGGATGTAGTCTTGGGCGGATTTTTCTAGTTTGAGTCCGAGCCCTTTGCCTTGGTGTTTGCCGGCGAGCGCAATTCCATTTCCCTGAGTGTTTAGCTGTAACAGCACGTACATCGGGATTTGGACGCTGTTTTTGGTGATCAGGCCTTGGCTAATTTGATAAGGCATCGGCATTTGCCACTGGCCGCCGTCTATGCCACCGCCTGCCGATCCGATTTCTACGTTGTCTCTGGCCGAACCCCAGTTTGCTTGTTTGGCAACTTTGACATCTACCATGCCGTATTTGGCAAAAAAGCCTTTTTCTTGGGCAATAATTAAAGGGGCTGATTCGACGATCGGGATGTATCCCAATGTAATCTTCGTGCTTTCGATCCCTTCTACTCTTTTCTCGTTGGCAACAGCAACTGCTGATGTGGCAGCAGGGACTCCTGGGCCAGCACCGGCACCGCTACCACCGCCAGCACCAGCAGTAGCACCGGGTTCTGGGGGATTTCCCAAACAGCCTTTGAGCAGTATTGAACTGACGGCAGATGCACCTGCTGTCACGATAAATTTGCGCCGGGAAAAATTTTCTGAAAATTTGGTCATAGCCTAGCCTCGCTCCAATACATAATCTTCTGTAACGACATCACTGAAGTTTATCAAAGCGCTTTTTACTGTTCGCTAATTGGGGTTTAGGGAACTCTTTTGAGCGCAGGGAAAGCAGGAGGGAGCAAAAAACTTATTTCTACCATAAGTCTTTAAATTATCCCTGCTGATTAGACTCTTTTGATTAACTTGATATTGCGATCGGCCAAGTTGCGTTAACTCGCGAAAAGCGAGCTCCACATTTTCTTGGCTTGATTATTAAGTTTACCGTACTCTGGCTGTAATTATAAAACAAATATTAAATTTAAATGATAAGTATATGTTGTAGGATGTTGCGTTTTATTAAGTAGTCCTTGGTGTTGCCCGATTGTTTCACCGATCGCCCATCTTTTACCAAAAGCTTGCGGTGTAAGCTTTTGGGCAGTTGCCCGCAGCCGGTCTTCTCATTTTTGTCAATGATTTTGGAAATATCATACTTTTGGTATATTGACAATGTTATAAAAATATTGTATGCGGTTGAGGTGCAGCCGATCGAGCGATCGCCCGTGAATGCGGCGCTTATATGAGAAAAAAATGAAGTTTTGAGTGTTTTGCTGAGACAAAGGCTCCCAGCCAAACGCTCAAAACTTACAATTGTCAAGTATTCCATTGTCCGCAGCAGAACTCGACAACAGCAACAATCAGTTATCAGAAGAAGCAAGAACGAAGAGGGAAGAAGGAATAACGACTAGAATAAGATTGGTTCGCAGCATCTGAATGCAAGTCCTTTCATTTATGCGGACTTGCATTCCGATGCTGGGAACCTTTTATGAATGCCGAATCCTGTTAGTTGGGCGGGTCAAAGCGGTTGACAGACAAGGCAATGCCGATCATCGGTAGCGCTACACCAAAACAAATCAGCCACTGATCGAGGTTCATCGGAGCCGTCTCAAATATGCGATTCACAAACGGAGAATTAGCAAAGATAATTTGCAAAATCACCGCCAGGACAATTCCCACACCGAGGGCAGGAGCGCCGCTAACTTGTTCCTTAGAACCGCTAAATTTAGCAATCAAAGAAGGCAGCAACTGGCTGAGACTCAACAGGTAAAAAATTCTCCCCATTACCAAAGCTTGAATTGCCATTGTCCGCGCCAGCGGCAAAGTTCCCCAATCCGATTGGCGCACCCATTCAAACATTCCGAAAATTATCGTCCAGTTGTAAAGAGAAATAGCCAATATCCGCTTGATCCGATTTTGAGTCAGGAAAGGTTCGTTGACCGGTCGCGGCTGCTGTTTCATCACTCCGGGAGACTTGGGCTCGAAAGCGAGCGGCACAGTCATGGCGATCGAGTTGAGCATATTCAGCCAGAGGATTTGCAGCGACAAAATCGGCAATTCTCGGCCCAGCAGGGTGCTGAGCAAAATGGTCATCGATTCTCCGCCGTTGACTGGGAGAATAAAGCTGATGGATTTGAGCAGGTTTTTGTAGACCGATCGACCTTCTTCTACGGCAGATTCGATCGACGCAAAGTTATCATCAGTCAAAATCATGTCGGCGGCTTCCTTAGAAACCTCAGTACCGCTACCCATTGCAATGCCGATATCCGCTTGTTTGAGGGCGGGCGCGTCGTTAACGCCGTCTCCCGTCATGGCTACAATTTCGCCTTGAAGCTGCAAAGCTTCTACGAGGCGGAGTTTTTGTTCTGGGGCGACGCGGGCAAAAACTGAGCCGGCTTCTACGGCTTCGGCGAGGGCGTTTTTGTCCATAGCAGCGAGTTGCGCGCCGGTGTATGCTACAAGTTCTCTGTGGTGCTTGGTTTTGCGGAATCCCATGCGGCGGGCGATCGCCCTGGCGGTAGCGATGTGATCGCCGGTGATCATTTTAACTTGGATGCCCGCAGTTTGACAGGCTTGGACGGCGGCGATCGCAGAGGCCCGCGGCGGGTCGATCATGCCTTGCAGTCCCAAGAAAATTAGCCCTGATTCTACGTCTGAGTGAGCGACGGAGTTCTGTTCGTCGGGAACGATTTTTTTAGCTAAAGCCAAGACGCGCAAGCCTTGCTGGGCCATTGCATCGACTTGGTGGTGAATTTGCTCGCGATCGACTGCTGCGGGATTTCCTTGAGTGTCGAGACTTGAAGCGCAGCGAGTCAGAATTGATTCTACTGAACCTTTGACATACAAGATTTTGCCGCTCGTCGGAGTTTTGTGCAGCGTCGCCATGTATTGAAACTGAGATTCAAAGGGAATTGAATCCAGCCGCGGCATTGACTTGGACAAAGTTTGCTGGCTCAGTTCTGCTTTTTTGGCCGCAGCAATTAACGCCCCTTCCGTCGGATCGCCGACGACAATCCAATTATCGTCTTTGAATTCCAGGTGAGAGTCGTTGCAAATCATTCCGGCTTGCAAACATTCTTGCAAAGTTGGAGCTTGACTGACAGTAATTGGCAGTTGGTTGAGTTGAATTTCGCCTTCGGGACTGTATCCCGTACCTGTAACTGAGTAGGAGGTGCCGCCGGAATAGATTTCTTGCACCGTCATCTGATTTTCTGTCAAAGTTCCGGTTTTGTCGGAACAGATGACTGTGGCGCCGCCTAGGGTTTCTACTGCGGGCAGTTTGCGGACGATCGCGTGTTTGGCCGCCATCCGGGAAACACCGACGGCGAGGGTGACGGTGATGACGGCGGGAAGTCCTTCGGGAATTGCGCCGACAATCAGGGCGACTGCTGGTTCGACTGCTTCTTTAAAGGCTGAAACTCCGGCTGGGACTGGTCGCCCCAAGCGGACTGCAAAGGTCAAGGTTGCCATTCCCAGCACGAAGAGCAGCCAGTTTTGACTGAATTGGTTAAATTTGCGGGTGAGGGGCGTGGTGAGGTCGATGTGGCGATCGAGCAATTGGGAGATTTTGCCGGTTTCGGTGTTGTTGGCGATCGCAACTACAATACCGCTACCTTGGCCGAAGGTGACGAAACTCCCGGCGTAAGCCATGTTATCGCGTTCTGCCAGTGGCGTTTCTTCTGGCAAAACCAAGTCTCCCGACTCTCCCAGTTCTTTTTCGACAGCAACGGATTCGCCCGTAAGTCCCGATTCGTCGATTTGCAAGTCGCGCACTTTCACCAAGCGCAAATCGGCGGGTACTTTGTCGCCGGAAGTCAGGGTTACTAAGTCGCCCACAACCAGTTCTTTGGAGGGAACTCTTAATTTTTTGCCGCCCCGAATGACTGTGGCTTCTGTGGTGACTGCTTGAGCTAGGGCTTCGATTTTTTTCTCGGCTCCCGCTTCTTGGATAAAACTAATAGTAGCGTTGGTAGTGGTTACGCCCCAAATTACGCTGGCGTTGAGCCATTCTCCAATCAATGCTTTGATTAAACCTGCACTCAGCAATACGATCAGCAAAGGTTGGTTAAATTGCAGGATAAATTTTAACCATGCTGGTTTCCCTGCTTTGACTGTGAGTTCGTTTGGCCCGAATTTTTGTTGGCGAGTAGCTACTTCTGCTGGATCGAGGCCGTTTTCCAGGTTGGTTTCTAATTTAGTTGCAACCTTGGATCTTTCTAAGTAGTGCCAATATTGCTCTGCTACGTCTACATCGTTGGCGGCTTTTGCTGGCATGATTTTTCCTGAATTTTTGTTGTCTGGCGAGCTTTTATCGCTCCTTAATCGGCGCGCTCAATACAATTCCTCGATCGTTGGAGCGTGAATATATTGAGCGACAAGAGGGTTGGTTAATTGTTTGAATGCGTTGTGACTTCCATCTATCTTACAACAGATGTGTCTGTCTGTTGCAATAGGTTTGGGAAATTCTTTTCGGTGCTAAATCTTTTTTTGGGAGTTTTACGAAAGGTCAAAAAAAGTTACTCAACTCCTTGACATTTTGCAGCTTTTAGGTTAGTTTAAAATTCCGGTTTGATGACAAGGATGTCAAGGCAGATGCGCCGATAAATTTAAATGTTAAATTTAAACTTAATCTTCCAAGTCTTGCTGATTGTGCACTCCCCCTCTCCCCATCTCCCCCTCTCCCCATCTCCCCCTCATGGAAATAGTGGTAACGCTGCTGCTGGGTTCGGTGCTGTTTGTCTGGGGAATGCGTTTCGGAAGGGTGTTAGTTCGATCGGGAGTGACGGCTAACGATTTGTTTAAGGGCCAAAATTCGATCGCCCTGCTGTTTTTGGGTTTTTATGTGGGCTTGCTGCTGCTGGCTTTAAATCTGCCTCAAATACCGATTTTGCCCCTAGAGTGGCGCTTTCACGGAATGCGAGTAACTTGGACTCTGCTGCGGGTGATGCTGATGGGAGTCTGCGGTATTGGGTTTAGCATAAGTTGGCTGACGGCGCGATCGCAAGTAGTCGCAGTAATCTTAATTGGCTTGCTGGGATTGGGCGGATTTACAGGCGCTGAAGCTTATTTTCTAGCGCCAATTTATGATGACTTGGTAGATAATTTGCGGCCAAACGGTGTGTTTCGGCAAACTTCTAACAGCAGTTGTGCACCGGCGGCGCTAGCAACAGTGTTGAGGCGTTGGGGAATCGAGGCGACGGAATCCAGTGTAGCGCGTTTTGCCGGCACGAGTCGCTTGGGCACTTCGATGCCGCAGTTGATTGTAGCAGCGAGGGCTTTGGGTGTAAATGCAGTGGAACTAGCACCGACTTGGGAGCAAATCCAGCAAATTAATCGCCCCGGAGTGTTAGCAGTTTGGCTGTTTGACGGCCCTCGGAAATTGCCGCACGCGGTGGCTTTGCTGGGAATGAACGACAGTGTAGCAGCCATTGGAGACCCGGCGCGGGGCAGGATTTTCTATTTAGACAGGGCAACTTTTGCCCAGATTTGGCGGGAGGAATACGTGCCGATTTTCCGTTCTGCGGATATCTTGTTAAGTGACAAACAAGCGATCGATTATTTGACTAAATTAGGATATAATAGCGGCGATTTGAAAGCAGACATCGAGCGTTTTCAAACAGATAAAAAATTGAAAGTCAGCGGCAAACTAGATCGGATAACTGAATTAATGTTGAGCGGTGCTTTTTTGGAAGGCGTACCGAGATTGGATGGGAAATAGTTATTAGAAGAATTCATGAACCGCAGAGAACGCAGAGAACGCAGAGAAAGAGAACAAGAGAGATTTTTTTTGGGTAAGTTAGATCCGATTACTCAATTAATAAAGACTGGTGCAAAGCTGCAATGACCTCCTCGGCTGACTGCTGTCGAAACTTGCCTGCACGGAAATCAGCCAAAGTTTTTTGGGCATCCGCAGCTATTTCTGCACGGCGATTTTCACGCTGACGGTTTTGGGGAATTTTAATCAACATTTCCTGCTGTTCGTAGGTTAAGTTTAAAGCATTTTCTAGCACTTGGTCAAGGGTATTCATAGAGTTAAGCGGTTACTTCTGAGTTAAAAAAAGCTTGCAAAGTTATTTAAATTGTAACGCATCTTATTCTTGAGTCTCTTAGAGAGGGACATCGCTTGTATAAACCTGGTTTCAACCGCCGAGTCTTATTGCCCAACTATCAATTGACTGAGTAGATTTAACAACATTCATGCCCGCCTGCGCGAATCTTAGAAAAGCCGCATCTGCTTGTTCCGTAAAATCAACAACACCGGGAACAACCACCGGCGAAGTGCAATCTTCCAACAAATAAACTTTCCTAGCCAACTTCGGATCTCGCGCCAAAATTTCAGTCAGCAAATCATCAATCGTCCAAGCAACGCAGTGACTTTTTGCTTGTCCCGCAATAATTACCGCATCAAAATCGAGCAACTTATCAATAAACTTAGCATTTTTTTCAGCAATAGAAACCCCGTCGGGCCCGTCTAAGACTTCCGGCTGCAAAACCGAATAGTTTTCAGTTAAGGGATTGCCGCCTTTAATCTCAAAAAGTGCTTGACTGTTGCGCGCCATACTGTGGAAAAATATCGCTTCTTCCACGGCGGAAACCAGGGCGTGTCCGATGCCGCCCAGCATTGAGTGATACGGCCAAATTGTCAAGGGATATTTGCCGTCGTCGCTGAGTTTCTGCACGTAGTGAAGGCAGTGTTTTTGCAGTGCAGAATAATTGCCACCGGCGATGCTGTCGGCGACGGCTGGGTTGACTTTCCAGATGCCTTTTTGCACGTCTTCCAGAGTAATTAATGTGGCGGCGGGAATGGGGTTTTCGCCTGCATCATCGATCCAAAAGATTGGATGGAAAATTTGCATGGCGGTGTGCGTGTCCATTGTCGGCGCAATCGTTGTAATTGAATTTAAATTGCGATAGATGAATTCGCACAGCCGCAAATTGTCATCGACAGCGCCGCTACCGGAACGCCCGCCGACAAATAGTTCAAATTCCGGCAAGCAAAATGTATTTTGAGCGTCGATTATCAGCAAACAAATCCGGTTTTTGTCGCTAGCAGAAGGCTGGATGCTGTGTTGTTCTGCCCATTGTTTAGCTTCAGCAGTCCTTTCTGCGTAGGGAACTCGCCAAACGGCGCTGACTTTTTTTGGATCGAAATAGTCGGGGATAGGGAGTTGCATTTTTGCTGTCATGGTTGATCGGGTAAGTTGACAACTGCTATATAATGCTCGTATCTATCTATTTATGGGTCAATTATGGAGCCAGAAGCAAATCAGATTTCTAGCAGGGATATTTTTAAAGGCAGATTGTTGTTTTTGTCGATCGCACTTTCGATCGCCCTTTTAATTATAGCAACCAGATCTGCCTACCTTCAAGAGCTTTTAAGAACCGTTTTAATCCAAATCGAGCATTTAGGCATTTGGGGGCCAGTCGCTTTTATCGCTACCTACAACTTAGCTACTGTACTATTTATACCTGGTTCCGTGCTGACCTTGGGAGGCGGGGTGCTGTTTGGGCTGTGGTGGGGTTCGATATACGTGTTAATCGCCGCAACTTTAGGGGCGACCTTTGCTTTTCTGATCGGGCGGTACCTGTCGCGCGATCGCGTGGTAAGATATATGGAAGCTCACCCGAAGTTCAAAGCGCTCGATCGCGCAGTTGCTAAAGAAGGATTTAAAATAGTCTTTTTAACTCGTCTTTGCCCTTTATTTCCGTTCAATTTATTGAATTACGCTTTGGGGATTACTCAGGTTTCTTTGAAAGATTATGTATTAGGCTCCTCCGGCATGATACCGGGAACTGTGATGTACGTTTACTCGGGTTCTTTGGTGGGAAATATTGCTGCGATATGTACGGTAAATCAGCAGGCAAATCCTCAAGCCGAACTTGTAAAATGGTTGATTAATACCATCAGTTTTACGGCTGCTGTCGCCGTCACTGTCTATATAACTAGGATTGCTCGCAAAGCTTTAGATGAAACTGTTTAATTAGGAAGATTTGCTCATGTCGCAGTCAAAAGTCGATCGCGTAACAGTCCCCCCGATGGACGAACACAACCAAAAATTAGTCTCCTACTTGCATCCGCCCGATTGGGTAAATCCGCAGCCCGCCAGCAGTTACAATTTAGTAGTAATTGGCGCCGGGCCCGCCGGATTAATTGTGGCTGCGGGCGCCGCGGGTTTGGGTGCAAAAGTTGCTTTGATTGAAAAACATTTAATGGGCGGCGATTGTTTGAATGTCGGTTGCGTCCCGTCAAAAGCTTTAATTCGATCGGCCCGCGCTGTCGGCGATATCTGGGAATCTAGTAAATTTGGGGTTAATGTTTCTAACACTCCAGAAGTGGATTTTTCCGCAGTCATGGAACGGCTGCGCCGGATTAGGGCGGGAATCAGCGATGTTGATTCAGCCGATCGCTACCAACACACTTTAGGAGTCGATGTCTTCTTAGGTTCCGGCTCCTTTACTAGCAATTCTACCATAGAAGTTGCAGGTCAAAGTCTGCGCTTTAAAAAAGCAGTAATTGCCACAGGCGCAAGGGCGCGACAACCGCAAATTCCCGGCTTGCAAGAAGCTGGATATTTGACAAACGAAACTGTATTTAACCTCACAGAAAGACCTCAGCGTTTGGCGGTAATTGGCGGTGGGCCGATCGGCTGCGAATTAGCTCAAGCCTTTCGGCGGCTGGGTTCCGAAGTCGTGTTGCTGCACAAAAATGCTCAGATTTTGGACAAGGAAGATGCGGATGCTGCGACAATTGTGCAGCAGGCTTTTGTAAGAGAAGAAATTCAACTAATACTTGAATCTAAAATAGAGGGCGTTGAGAAAACAAATTCAGGCAAAGTAATTTATTATCAATCTCAAGGTAAGGAAGCATCGGTAACAGTAGATGAAATTATTGCGAGTGCGGGGCGATCGCCCAACGTGGAAGGCTTGAATCTGGAGGCTGTCGGTGTCGAATACGATACACAAACTGGCGTCTTTGTCAACGACAATTTGCAAACTACTAATCCCCGCATTTATGCCGCAGGCGACATTTGCATGAAACATAAATTTACTCACGCTGCTGATTTTGCCGCCAGGATGGTGATTCAAAACACTCTGTTTTTCGGGCGCAAAAAGCTCAGCGCCTTGACGGTACCTTGGTGTACCTATACAGATCCGGAGGTGGCGCGCGTCGGATTGGGCGATCGCGAATTGCAAGCCCAAGGAATTGATGTCGATACATTTTTAATTCCTTTCAGTAAGGTCGATCGGGCAATTATTGACGGCGAACAGGAAGGATTTGTGAAAATCCACGTCAAGAAAGGCAGCGACAAAATATTAGGTGCAACGATTGTAGCGCGACACGCTGGAGATATGATCGGTGAGATTACTTTGGCAATGGTTAACAATATTGGTTTGGGAAAGATTGCGAGTACAATTCATCCGTATCCGACGCAAGCCGAAGCAATTCGGAAAGCGGGAGATGCTTACAATCGCACTCGTTTAACGCCGTTTGTGAAAAATTTGTTTAACCGCTGGCTGGCTGGGACGCGATAAGTAAATAATCTCAAATCTGTTACCATCGGAATTATTCCTATCTCTCTTCTCTTTATCTGCGTGAATCAGCGTGAATCCATTGTCATCGGCGGCTCGAGAAATTCTCTTTTTTTAACCGCAGATGAGGGCAGATACAACACAGATTAACGCAGATGAATTAGATCTATTCCGGGTTACTTTGAGTGTAGCATTAGGAGTTGGGAGATCGCCCAAATCGATCCTCAGTTAAAAATCCCCTTCATCTACTTGAAAAACAGTCATTCCCAACGACCGCCACATATCAACAACTTGCTGGCGATCGTCCAATACAAACTTAACATTATATTTCCCCGCAATATGCCGCCGATACAACTCTTCCTTCATAATCGCATCCTTCCTCATATCTCCGGTTTTCCGCAGATAAAGAGCCGCATAATTCACCTCATACTGCTGCAACCATTTTTCAGTTTGAGGCTGACAGTCATCGGTTCTGCCCGACACTACAATAATATGGGCGCTGGACTGCCACTTGCGAACAGTATCTAAAACTGGCGGATTGGGCAAATCGCGATCGCACGTCGAAGCATCAAAAGGATTTCTGCCGTTGAGAAGTGCCAGCGTACCGTCCATATCAACAATAATTGCATCCGGCAAATCCGGGTTATATTCCGGCGGCCCAACGGGAATCCGCACGTACTTATTGTACATCTTCATTATCACCTCTTTGCCCACAGAATTAAGCCTTTTCAAATCCCGTTTAATACATTCCTCAACCGGAACTTGCAGGAAAGAATCATTAACTTCGACGATGGCTTTACCTTTTACCAACTGTTTGATATGCTCGATGTGAGACCCGAAATTAGTATCATCAACAATGACGTGCTTGCCGCTTTCCAAAGCCATCAAAATAATCGTATCTCTCAACTGCAAAATAAACTTTTCATTCGCCGGCGACCAATGAGAAGCGTGAGCCATTTCTCTGAGCAAATCTTTATTGCTACGCACCCACTTTGCAGGTTCAGACAGCAGCAATTCCCTAGCAAATTGAGATTTTCCCGAAGCAGGTAAACCGACAAGTACAATAACTCTTTTCATGGTAATTAGAAAGAAGAAGGATGAAGGATGAAGGAAGAATGCTCGTACAGCAAGCTTTTTAGCTGTATCTTAGGTTTAATTAGGTGCATTTCTTTCTTCTGCCACCTAAAATATAATGTTAATCTTCGTTCGTAGTGACGACTAAAGTCCTCATTCAAGAAAGGACAGCAGTCGTTACTACAAACCTAGATGGATGTAATCTAAACCCAATAGCTCCTCTATTTTATAGATATTAACATCGCGGAGAGCTTCTTTCACTCCCGCAACTCTGCGAGCCCGCAAAGAAAACAAAATCCCAGAATACGGCAAATGTTTTACAGCTAACGCAAAATCTTTCTGAACTTCAATATGTTCGTGCTGTCGGTAAACCTCCTCGATTTCTTGAACTAACAATTCATATTTATTCTTAACTTTTTGATACAACCCAATCCATTCAGGAAAATAAGCTAAAAACTCTTCTCCTTCATTAGTCAAAACAATTTCTATCATCCGGCGGGTAGAAAACCCTTCGCGGAGATGGGAAATGGCGACATATTGCGGAGACTTTACTTTAACTCGGTTGAAATTAGCATCGCAGATAATATACCCTTCAGAATCCATCGGGTCTAAATGTTGAGCCGCTTCGACAACTTCTTTCCAGCTAGTTAAAGGATAGGATGCTACTAACTCCCAGCCGTATTTATTTGCCCAAATACTCGGGTCTGTTTCTAGCAGAGTTTGAGTGTTGCGAACCCCGTGCAGCACGATTTGATTGTTTTTTTGCTGGACAACTATTCTATTGTAAGGCGTCATCAACTCAAAGATAAAACACTCGTCGGTTTCTTCCGGCAATTGATACCCCAATTCTTGCCACACTTTCCAAAACAGTTCGGCAAAGCTGAATCCAAAACCGTTAACTTCCCCCGCTGCGTCGGGAGTGCCGCTAGATTGCACTCTCCATTCTCCTTTGTAAAAATACAGTACAGTCAGAGAACCGTCTAGTTTTTCGTAGACTTTGGCATGACTCCAATCAATTGCAGCGGCGTGGCCTTCCCCGTAGTTGAAAAATTTGTCGTAGGGATAAGAAATAATCTGCCAATCTTGAGATGAATCTAAAATAATGCCCCGGCACTGCTGGACTATTTTTTCGCCCAGCGGGGATTCTATCTGCGAGTATTTCAGACAGACTAAATCGGGATATTGGCGGTGGCGGGTAACTTTGATATGATAAGTTTCGCACAAAGTTTCTAATCCGTGCTGGCGTAAATACTCTTGCAGTTCCACGTTCGACTCCTAAATTACTCGCCTTCTCTATCTTATCGGAAATTGCATATTATAGCGCATTTGTAAAGAATATCGTAATTTTATTTTTTCCTGAATGCCTGTGGTGATTTTTGTATTTTGGAGTAGCGTTGTAATATAGTGAACGCGCTTGGGCGAAAAACTGGACTGTTTCGACATTGAGGAGAAAAATAGTGAACAATAAATTATTACTTTTGGCGACTTCTGCTTGTGTATTGAGTGCTTTGGTACCTGTATCGCGAGTTTTTGGTGCGGGCGCATTGCCGCAGGTGCTGGCGGAAACAAAGCCTGTTGCTCGAGCTGATGCTGCTGTGCCGGTAAGTGAAATCTTGCCAAAGTTAAAAGGCAAAACACAAGTACCAATTTTTCTCCCCAGCCGTGTTCCTGTTTCGCAGAAGCTTTACTATCAAACCCAAAGTAAACCCGACAGCTATACTGTTTCTATGGAGTTTACAGCAGATTGCAAAGGTACGGGAGCTTGCACTTTTGGGGAAATTAGAGGTCAGAAAGGCGGTGAGTTTTCTACTAAAATGGAAGGGGTAACTAAGACGTTAAAAACCGTTCAACTTGCGGGCGGTGTGAAAGGAAATTTTCACAACGGTTGCGGGGCTTACTGCACGGCTACTCTTGAGTGGAAAAGTCAAACTTTTATGTATACTGTAGCCATTAAAAATGGAAGGGAAGCAGATTTAATTAAGATTGCAAATTCTGCTATTCAAGCTGGGAAACGCTAAGACGATTTTAGATTTTAGATTTTAGATTTTGGATTTTCAATTGGGATGATTTATGACTATCATGGTTTGTTGCCGCTATAAGTAGCTTGTCAAAACACTTTTGGACACCATTTTCCTAAACAATGCAACTTTACGCAAGCTCGAAACTTTTATTTAGTCAATTATCTCCCATCTAAAATCTCAAATCTAAAATTGCATGAGTAAGTCCTCCGCTTTCCAAAGCTGGCGAAGCAAGACAGAATGGTTGTAATGTCTATAGGGAAATCAGGATGAGGGGAAGATGGCTATTTGGGGCGATTTTTGCTGGTGTGGTGACTGCTTTGACGATCGCACTTTTGACACCTAACTCCGCGCTAGCAAGGCCAGAAGTACCGGTTACAGAAATTCGCTGGTTTAATTATGCTTCTCAAGATAACTGGCAATCCATCCAATTTATCGTACCCGATCGCAATACTGCAAAATCTGCCGGCAGCCGCAAGTTGCGCTTGTACGACGTTCATATTGCCAAGATGTTTGAGATTTCTGGTTTTTTGTGCGATCGCGATCGGACTGCTGAGGGTTACAATTGGTCTTATGAAGCAGAAAATGGCAACATTGACATGGGACGCTTCAAAATTAGCTGCCAGAGAGCCCGCTCCACAGCCGCAGCTTACGGGTTAAGCAAACCGGAAATTACAGTCATTCGCCGCAACTTCGACCTAAAAAATGGCCGCCCTTCTATTGCCGTAGAAAAATATTCTATTCCCACTCTGAACGTTAGTAAAAATAGAGTTTTGCAGTGGAGAGATTTTGTCCAAAAGTTTCCCCCAATCCCCGATAAGTCAGGTGCAAATCAAGCTAACAGTCGTTTTCCTGCGAGTAACATCTTTCAGCAAATCAAAGGCAAAACGCGAGTCCCTGTTTTCCTCCCCAATATACTGCCATTCTCTGACATTCAGCAAATTGATTTTGACGTGCAAGCAGGTTCCCACGGTTACATTGTTGGAATGTATTTCGGCAAAGGATGCCGCGCGGGAGCCTGTGCTTTCGGCACAATCGAAGCTAAAAGAGATGAACCATTTTCGCCTCCTTCACAATTGCCGAGGGATACTTATAGAAGCATTGAATTAGCTGGCGGAATCAGGGGAATTTATTTCAATAGTTGCGGTGCTTACTGCACTGCTTCTGTTGAGTGGCAAAGGCTGGGGGTGCTGTACCGAGTAAGTATCAAAAATGGACGGCAGTCAGATGTTGTTGCGATCGCAAATTCTGCACTTCAAGCAGGACAACGTTAATACCATTTGAGATTTGAGATTTGAGATTTGAGATTCCAGTTGATGTACAATTTAATTGTACCTAAAAAACTAATAATAAGAGGCAGGCGATTAGCGTTGAAGAAGCCAAGCAGAATCTGCAAGCTATCTTGGAAAAGGTGGCGAAAGGAGAAGAAGTGACAATCGTACAGGAGGGCAAAGTAGTAGCTCGCGTAGTCGGGCCGCTATCCAAGGAGCAGCGGTTAGCTGAACTCAAAACACTCCGAGACTCTATCCAAGTAAAGGGCGAACCGCTGAGCGCAACAGTCATTAGGCTAAGGGAGGAAGCACGATATTGATTTACTTGGATACTATTGTTTGGTAGAGTTGAATTGCCATTCACTCTCCAATCAGGAAATTATCGGCGTTAAGGAGCGTTAAGGAGCGGTTTCCTATCAATCAAAGATTTATGCACTAAGTTCAGTTATTAATTGCCGTAGCTGACGATCGCAATTACATCGCCCTTTTCCCCTCATTCCAACATTTCTATCCCCAAATCCTGTTACCTAGGAGCAAACTCTTCAGCCAAAACAGCTCGATCCAGATTCTTAGGCACATCATACACCGTCGGCTGCCTGTCCCTCAGAATGTCGATCGGCTCAGTTTTATCCCCTGAATTATCCCAACCAGCAATTAAAGTCCCCACCTGCGGTACGCTAGATCAGGTGAATATATTAGCTCATTTCAAGCTATCCTCCGATCGATCTTATGTCCCCAACCACATCTGCCCCCTCCCGAACCGTCCGCATCGGTTCCCGCAAAAGCCAACTCGCTCTCGTTCAAACCCACTGGGTGCAAGCACAGCTACAGAAACACTTCCCGGAACACACTTTTGAAGTCCACACCATGTCTACCCAAGGGGACATAATTCTTGATGTCGCGCTTGCTAAAATTGGCGATAAAGGACTTTTCACCAAAGAATTAGAAACGGGAATGCTTAACAATGAAACGGACTTTGCCGTTCATTCCCTGAAAGATTTGCCTACCAATTTACCCGAAGGTTTAATTTTAGGATGCGTCACCGAACGGGAAAATCCCGCTGACGCCCTGGTAGTTCACTCCAAGCACAAAGACAAGCAACTCGACACCCTCCCAGAAGGTTCCGTAATCGGCACTTCTTCCCTGCGCAGGCTGGCTCAACTGCGGCACCATTTCCCTCATTTTGTATTCAAAGATATTCGCGGTAATCTCAATACTCGACTCGCTAAATTAGATGAGGGCGGTTACGACGCGATTATTCTAGCAGTTGCCGGATTGGAAAGATTGGGAATGGGCGATCGCATCCACCAAGTTATCGATCCTGAAATCTCGCTTCACGCCGTCGGACAAGGTGCTTTGGGCATCGAATGCCGCGCCGGAGACACAGAAATCATGGCAGTGATTAAAGCTCTCGAACACTCGGAAACCGCCCAAAGATGTTATGCCGAACGCGCATTTCTGCGGGAATTAGAAGGCGGCTGTCAAGTGCCGATCGGCGTCAATACCAAAATAGAAAACGGTCAATTAACCTTAACCGGAATGGTATCCAGTCTCGACGGCCAGCGATTTGTCAAAGATACTGTTTCCGGCGCCGCCGAGACTGCTGAAATGCTGGGAATCGACCTCGCCCACCGCCTGCGCGCCCAGGGAGCGAGTGCAATTTTAGAGGAAATATTTGTCGAATTTCAACGCGGTTCGTAAATGCGATCGGCATCTATTTGTCAATGCTTTGAGACCCGATACATCGCCTTTTGTAAAATAAAAATAATTGGCGGTTCGCTTTTGCTTTCACAGGTACAATAGCAGTCTGATTGTAGATTTTAGATGGTGATTTTAAATAAAATTGCCGATTTCACAAATATCTGACTAATTTAGGACGCTCCGCACGGTGTTGAGAAACCCGGTTTATGGATGGATGCCTTGCTGTAAAGCCCAGGATTTTTCGTAGAAACCGGGTTTCTTAGTATCAGCCCTATAATTGTCAACGTACAATCCAAAATCTACAATCAAAAATCGAAAATAAATCAGCAACCTATTTTAGGGAAATGCAAAATATGAGCGCTCAGGAAACTCAATTAAAGCTAGAATTGGCAAAAGTTCAGCAACTTTATGGCAAAATGCAGGCAGATCGAAAAGCTTTGCAGCAGCAATTGAAAGAGTTTAAAACCCAGGCGGGAAACTCTTCTGATGTCGTCGAGCAAGTCTTGCCCTCCGTAGTTTCAGTTTACGTGATGGATTGGGATACAGGAGAAGAAATTTCTTCGGGGAGCGGTTTTTTTGTATTCCCTGACATAATTGTCACTAACTATCACGTTGTCGAAGATATTGCCGAGGAAGATTATTTCTATGAAGAAGATGAAGTCGAACAGGTTTTAGTCGAAACTAATGACGGAAAGTTGAGAATGGCAGAGGTGGTATTTACTGGTAATGCGGAAGAGGATTTAGCATTGCTTTTGATTACTGGTTTTATCATCGATCCGAAAACAGGAGAACAAGTAGAATCTCCCGAAGAATATCCTCCCCTAGAGTTGTCTTTTGATGTGAAAGTGGGCGATCGGGTAATTGCTGTGGGCAATCCTTTGGGACAGTTGGCATCAACGGTAACTCAGGGTATTATTAGTGAAATCCGCGAACCCGAAGAGTATGAGGTGGGCGAGGATGATGAAGATGAGGTTGCCGAGGTGAAGGTGTTGCAAACTGATGCGGCGATTAATCCGGGAAATTCGGGCGGCCCGTTGATTAATATGGCCGGTCAAGTTGTTGGGGTGAATACGTGGGGGTTGGAAGATGCTGATAGTATTAATTTGGCGATCGCCTCGGAAGCTTTGGATGACTTTTTAGCTGGATTTGAAGAAACTTTTGAGGGTGAACCTGATGAGGAATAGTCGCTAGTTGTCGGTAATCTGTGATTCGGGCGATCGCACTTTTTGTGAAAAGAGGTGAAAAGGGCGATCGCACTTTGCTCAATTACACTTCACTCATCGCCACAGGGAGGGGTTGCAGAGAAACGATCGGAATTGTTTCAACCAGTGACAGCGTGTAAGCGGAGAGATGCAAAAAATCACATACTGGTTTTTGCAGCAAAATCTCAAAAACCATTTCTCGGAGTTCGCTTGATAGCTGCGATAATCCTGCTGCGATGGAAAAACTTCGGGTTCCCATATCTGTTTTTTGGGCTAATATAGAGTAGTCAAACACAATAATACTGATGGCTTTGCGTTCAGTTTTACTAATCCGTAATAGGATACGATCTGTCAGTTCTATCCCTGTTGCAGGTACTCGTGGTTCAATGGAAATTGTAAGGGTATCGCTGACTTCATCATATTTGATATTTGGCTTGTTCATAGAGTTAACCCATTATTTTTTGATAAGCTGTAACAATATAGTTGTTTGGTATTAGTTGACCCTTTTCACTTGGACGATACCGGCAGAGGACAATTGCAACAATATGGGTATTGTCCTCTACTAAATTGTCAAATTCTTTACTGTAACGGTACTTTTGTGGATTTATGAATCTTGTGTCCTACGACCTGAACGAACTGTTTGCTGGAGACTTTCTTCGCAATTTTCCATTTCGGGGTGATTGTCAGGGTCGATGATGTGTTCCCACCGTTCTTCGGTTAAATAAATATCATTGCCGTAGCGATCGCGAACTGTCCAGCGTTTATCAAACTGCATACCATTTTTTATGTTTACTGTCAATGGAAAACTTACAGATAGACTTAATTATACCATTAAAATTTTCAAGGTAGGAGAAGGAGGGGCGATTCACGCTCCCGATAGCTGCGCTTCACGCTCTTTTTTTACTGCAAATTAACGCAGATGGACGGGGATGGATGAAAAGGGCGATAGAGCTCACATCTATTATTTTATCATTCATGTAGGGGCGGTTTTGGCAAAATCTTGGAGAGCGATCGACAAATGATAAAAACCCGCCCCCACACCAAAATTAAGAATTAATTGAATTTAACGGTGAGGTAGAGATGGTTGTTCGGGGTTATCGGTTGGGTGGGGGCGGGTTTATTAAGGTTATTGGTGGGTGGCAAAATTCATGGCGAACCCGCCCCTACAAATTTTATGTAATATTTTACCAGGAATTTTATCCAACATTTTACCATCCATGTAGGGGCGGGTTCACCCAAATATTTGACACTCACCGACAAATTATGTAAACCCGCCCCCACCCCACCAACAAATGATGCAAACTGGCCTCACAATTCTCAGCTAAACCTGAAATAGCTACCACTCAAGCTCAAATTTGCACCTCCTTGGAGAATACTAATTAATTCATTTTGAGCCGCCTTGCGGTAAATTGCCGTACCAGTTTGGTTAGCTTGCGAGAAAGGAACTAGCAAGTAATCATCGGCTTTACCCTGCAATTGGATCGTATCTTCACTGGCATTAAAGTCAGTAATCAGCGCGTAATCGCTATCCAGGTTATCGTAGTAAGTGTTATTGACATCTCCCAAGACAAAAATATCGCTACCACCTCCGCCAGTTAAGGTGTCAACTTCCTCAATTCCGGGGTTAATAGCATTGATGTCAACTCCGGTGATAATATCATTACCACTATCGCCTTTAAGCACGTCATTGCCAAGTCCACCAAAAAGGCTATCATTTCCATCTCCACCGATGAGAATATCTTGCCCTTTCTCACCATCTAAGTAGTCGTCATTGAGATTACCAGATAACACATCTTGACCTGAGTTGCCAAAGATTTTATCATTTCCTTGCCGACCGGAAATAGTATCATCGGCTTGGGTTCCGTTGATAATATCATCCCCAAGAGTGCCTTGCAAGCCATTATTCGGGTTAGCAAAACCGAAACCTCGGCTGCCAAAAACTGCATAACTTTTGCCGGGAGAATCTTGAAATAAACTGCCGGGTGCGCCAACAATTATATCGTCAATGCCGTCGCCGTTAATATCTCCCCCACCGCTGACAGCAGTGCCAACTAAACCATCGGTTTCTACTCCATTTAAAACTAAGGCATTCTTACCGTTAGCTTCTGCTAAACTGAAATTAGATGAAAATTCCTTTTTGCCAAAAACAATAAAGGTTTTGCCTGCATTGTTTTTATCGTCAGAGTTGGCGCTGGAGGCTCCGATTAACAAATCGTCAAAGCCATCTTTGTTGATATCTCCGGCATAGCTAACGGCGTTTCCCGCTGAGCCTTCGGCATCGAAACCGAATATGGTAAAGCCGTTATTGCCGTTTAATTCAGCGGGGTTGACAATGACAGGAAAGGCTTCTTTTTTGCCAAAAACTACGTAGGTTTTGCCTGCGTTAATTTGGTCTCCAACTGTTGCACCGGGAGCACCAATTACGAGGTCTTTATTGCCGTCACCGTTGATATCTCCTGTGGCTGTGAGGGCGATTCCAGAACGTTCTTCAGCACTAAGGCCGGCGATGACAAATCCGGTGGTTCCATTTAATTCGGGGACGTTAACGCTGCCAGTAAATCCGCCTTGCTGACCTAAAATAACATAGGTTTTGCCTGCATTAATGCCGCCGCTGGTGTTGCCTCCATCTGCACCAATTACGAGGTCGGGAATGCCGTCGCCGTTGATGTCGCCGCTGCTGGCAGTACCGCTAGAATTGCCGTCGATGCCGTTAATTACAAAGCCGTTGTTGTTGTTAATTTCTGCTAGGTTGAAGTTGGGAGAAAAACCTGTGGTGCGGCCGTAGATGACGTAGCTTTTACCGGGTGTGCCACCGAGGGGGCCGGGTGCGCTGATGAGTAAGTCGTCAATGCGATCGCCATTAATATCTCCAATTCCACTAGCAAAGAGGCCGGCGTAGTCAAAGGTGTTGGTTCCTGTAACGGCAAAACCATTATTTCCGTTCAAATTAGCGAGGTTGAAGTTAGTAGGAAATCCTTTGTTTGTGCCGAAGACAATGTAAGTTTTTCCGGCATTATTTTGACCGTTGACAGTGGCACCGAAGGCACCAATAATAAAGTCTTTGATGCCGTCGCCGTTGATATCGCCGGCACTGCTGACTGTGCCGCCGCTGAAACCTTCGGCATCGGTGCCGTTGAGGGTGAAACCATTTTGTCCGTTGAGTTGGGAAAGATTGACGCTGGCGGGGAATTTTTGAGTGCCAAAGATGACTTGACTTTTGCCTGCGGCGTTGACGTTATTGGGATCGGCACCGAACGATCCGACAATGATATCGTCAATTTTGTCGCCGTTGATATCTCCGGTTTTGCTGACAGCAACTCCTGAGAAGTTACCTGCTTCAGTGCCGTTGAGGACGAAGCCGTTATTGCCGGAAAGGTTGTCAAGTTTGAGGCTGTTGATGTTGATGTTAACGGTGGCGGCTTGAATTTGTTTGCCGTCTGTTAGGAGGTAGTTAAATTTATCGGTGCCGGTGAAGTTTGGGGGTGGGGTGTAGGTGAGTTTGTCGTCGGTTTTATCGTTGGGGGTGTTGTTGTTGTCGAGGGTAATGATGCCGCCTGCAACTGATTTTGTGTTGAATTCTTTGATGGAGAGGGGGTCTTTTGCGGTGGTATCGTTGGCTAAGATATCGATTTTTGTGGCTGTGTTGACGGTGGTGGTGGTAAAGTCGCTGTTGGCGGTGAATGGGGAGGCGATCGCAAGTACGCTATCTGGATCTGGTGCGTTGAGTGCTTCCTCAAGAATATCAGGATCGAACTTAGTGAGTACGAGGTCGATGATAGCAGCTTCGCGGGTGGTGGGATTTTTGATGCGATCGCCAATTAATTCTTCTGCCTTTTGAACGTCGGCGGGGGTTAAGTCGGAGATTTTAACTTTCTGGCGGGGGTAATTTTTCAGGGTAAAGGTGTTGGTATTTTCACCCGGTTTGTAGTCGAATAAGGATTCTGCTTGACTCACTCGCCAACTATCAGCATATTCGCCGTAAAGTTGCTGTTGGGAAACTGGTTCAGGAATTACATTTCCATCGCGTTTTGCTAAGTCATCTTTGGGGTTTTTGTTGAAGTTGCCGAGTAGTCCTTTGACTTTGCCTTCGCGATCGTCGGTGAGGAAAACCTCGACATTGACGCGACTTCCTACACTTGCAACTAATTGATCGCCAGTGGGATAAACAATAGTATATGTGCTGCCTTCACGATAGATGCGTCCGCCTCCAATGGCAAGTGCATCATCGTTGGCAATTTGGGTTGGTTGGCCATCAATTAAAAGTCCTTGACCTTTGTAAATTCCTATGCGTTTTCCAGCCAAAACTGTGGCTACGGCTGTGTTGTCAGAGACATTGCTGCGAGGGTTGTTGTTAATAGGTTGTTGTCGGACTTGAATTTTTAGGTCGCCAGTTGTTGATTCGATTAAGGTGAATTCTCCAGCGGCTTGAAAGTCGTGATATTGTTTGTCGATCGTGACGATGCGGGGATCGTTGAAGGTTTTGCCTCCATTTTTGGGGGGGTTAGGTTTCCCCTCGTCATCATCAATGATAGTGCCTGTGGCTTCAGAAGAATCTGTGCCTTTACAGTCAGCAAATAGTTTACCATTTTGGTCTTTGACTGTAAGCGTGAAGGTTTCATCTGGCTCTACTGTTTCATCTCCTGTTACAGGAATTTTAATTTCACCACTGGTTTGACCTGCTGCAATTGTGACTGAGCCACTACCTTTAGGCGAGCTATATGATAGCGTTACTGCCTCCTTTGGTGTATCACGTAGTGTTACTGGGAAAACTAGATCCTTAGTGCCGCTATTCCCTTCTTCTATGCTTGCATCTGAGACTGAGACGGGTAAGTTGTAAGGGATTTTGTAGGTAACTTCCACTATATTCCTGACACTATTACCTACTTTGTCAATTTCAATTGGAGCGACTTTAAAAAAAGCATTGCTATCGTTAGGATAGCTACTAACTATGGGTTTTGGTATAGCGATACTTCCTTCAGGAAACTTCAAAGGGCCAATTAATGGACCTAATGGTGATGGTTCATCTTTTTGGAGTGGACCAAAGGTATATTTTTTACTTACCACAATACCCTGAGTATTCAGAGAACCTTGAATTGTAGGAGAAAGCTTTGTGTTTAGTTCGCCGATCAACTCGTATTTAGCTTTTACTTCCATTACTCCACACCCTTCAGATGGAGCAGTCAAGCTAAATGGTTCCGATAACAAATTTTTAAGGGATTTCTTCTGTTCCTGACCACCATCTACTGACAGTGTAATCGAGAGATCCTTCGGTTCAAATGTTAAGTCTTCCTGAAGACCTACCCCTACATTACCTTTTATGTCGAGAAGATCAAAACCGAGAACTGCTGCTCCTCTTCCCTTCTCATCAGGAAATTCTTTTGAAAAGCCAAGTCCTGATGCTTCTACACCTAATTCAGAACCTATACCTTCGAGAATAGCTTTTAAGGGCCTTGCTGCTGGTAAATATTTAACTATTGCTGCATCTATATCTCCTGATAAAGTTATGAAGCTATCCTTTGTCATACCTTTAGCTTTAATCAAAGGTAAAGATAAATCTGTGCTAGAGTTTTCTTTCTCTTGTTTAAACTCCTCTATTTTTGGAAGTGTAACATTGAGGTCTAAAACATTTTTTACCAGAGGAAAGCTTAAACTAGCATTAAGGTCTCCCAAGCTTTTCTTCACTAGATTAGTGGTTGTTTTAGGAAAACCACTGTAATTGATTAAATCCCCACTAAAGAGGTTTCCACCCGTAGGCTTCTTGATGTAAACATCTTTGAGATTAATTGGTCCTAGAGCATATTCAAGATCAATTCCTGCACTAGCTAGCTCAAATCCCAAACCTTCAAGGTTTAATTCCCCAGGGTTAAAATTAGTTGTTTTAATTTCAAATTTTTCTCCGAGTCCAACATTATTGGGTAATTCTACATTAAGATTGATTGGATATTTGAAACTAGCATCTCCCAAGCTGAACAAATTTACAAAAGGAACTAAGCCAACCGATGCGTTGACATTCGAGTTAAATCCAAATACGGGGTTTTTAACGCCATCAGACTTATTAAGTTCAAAGTCTAAATCGGTGTATCTGAACTCGCCATTGAATGGTAAATTTTGACCAAGCCTAACATTATTACCCGAAAAGTCAAGTAGCTCTGATTGTACTTTCTGCTCGATCGCCCTCCATTCCCCATCCAAAACAACGATCGCACTATCATCCTCACCCTTCAACCCCGCCAATTCCCCCTGACTCAACGCCTTACCTTGAACTAAATCAGAAAAAATCTCCCCCTCATCCCCGATCGCATCTACACTATTAATCTGCGAATCAACAAAATGCCCAAACTCTTCCAGCAAAACACCCGCAACCGCCGTAACATTCCCCGCATTTTTGGCAAGGAATTCCCGCGACAGATAAATCTTCCCTGTCGCAGCCGCAAACGCACCCAAAGCACCATTAATCTCAGCTTCGGAACGAATCTCAATCTCTGGAAATTCGCTAAAATCTCCCCGTGCCCAAGCTGATGCTAACTTGACAGCTTTCTCAACATCAAAGCTGTTGCCGAATGCTACCTGCATCTTGGCCAGAAAATCTGGACTTGTCGCCAAACTGCTGAGGGAATTCTGCCCGATCGCACTTCCCACAATCAAAGCGCGATCCTCGACACCCGTACCCACTTCAGTACCGAAAAACTCATCATCTGTTAGCCCTTTCATAATCCAATCTCCTCAAAAAAACTAATTGTTGGCCAAAAAACAAAAAAGCCGGAGAAGGGGCGATCGCACATAATGCGACATCACCACTTCCCCAGCCCCGCGAAACTCACATCCGTCTCGAACTAGGTTTTCTGTTACGAATATTCAATTATTTGAAAATATGAAACTGTCGGCACTCACAGCCGTACAGGATAGATGCTTGTAGGTGTACTTCCCGTGAATTAAAGATAATCTACAGCATTTAATTCAACCTGTCAATACCTGCGCCGATCTTTTTTTTTACTGAGTGTCATGGTTGGGTGGGGGCGGGTTTATCAAGATTATCTGTGGGTGGCAGAATCGATCGGTGAACCCGCCCCTACAAATTTTTCTTAATATTTTCCCCGGGCTGTAGGGGCGGGTTCGCCTAAATCTTTGACACCTACCAATAAATCATATAAACCCGCCGCGCTCCTTGGATGGGGGCCCGTCGATCGAGACGATCTGTGTGGCAGAATCGATCGCCGAAACCGCCACAACAAATTTATCCTAATATGCGATTATCTCTATAGTAACCACACCAAACAGACATAAGCCCCCGATCGCACTTTACGTTCTCGACTTCCACTCCTCAACATCTTCATCTGTAATCAAGTACCGATAATGAGTCGAACCCTTAACAGTTACCCGAATCAAATTTTTCTTCTCCCTCTCACTCTCAATAGTCACCTTTCCAAACCCTGTTTCTGCCCAAGTTTCCGACAGAATGTCCTCGATTTTATCAAAAACCTGAATAATCGGATTCTCCCTACTTTCTCGCCCTGATGACATATCTGTTTCCACCTTCTGATTTGACTTGGGTTTACTATTGCTGCCGCCTGCTTTGTCAGCCCGATCGCCCGCAGCATCCTTTGACACAAACCCCATAGCTTTTTCCTCCCCAAATTTCAGCCTCTATAGGTATTTAGGAAAAAGCCTTCTATTTTTACGCATATTGGCAGGTTTTGTAACAATAATTTACACGGCCCCCAGCGCCATCGATAGTCAGCTACAGTACGTGCGATCGCAATCAATACGTCCGCCATTAGCAATTCCCAGTATTTGTATCCCAACTATCAAAACGCATCTTATCTACCAGAAACTCCATACTTCCTACCTCTAAGGTCGATTTGAGACTAGAGATTTGAGACAGGAAATTTGAGATTTCCTTCACAGCCTCTACTAAATGCTTGAACTAAGCACTAAAAAAATTGCTGGAGCGATCGACAATAGAGATTTATACTTGTTTTTGGACGGCGCGTTAACATTGTGTCCCTCGCCATTTAAACTTGATCTAGACTAACTATCCCAAGGAACACAAAAAAATAATGCGCATTTTATTTGTATCCGCCGAAGCAGCACCCCTCGCCAAAGTGGGCGGTATGGGCGATGTCGTCGGCGCTTTGCCTAAATTTCTGCGCCGCATGGGTCACGATGTCCGCATCTTCATGCCCTACTACGGTTTCGTCGCCGACAAAATGGACGTTCCCAAAAAACCTGTTTGGAATGGGGCGGCCATGTTCCAAAGCTTCTCCGTCTTTGAAAGTGTTTTGCCGGGAACGGATGTACCTTTATACTTAATGCAACATCCCTCTTTCTTACCCCGCCGCGTTTACGGCGGCGTAGATGAAGATTGGAGGTTCACTTTCTTTGCCAATGCTGCCGCTGAATTTGCCTGGAATCACTGGAAACCCCAAATTATCCACTGTCACGACTGGCACACGGGGATGATACCTGTTTGGATGAGCCAAGACCCCGATATCAGCACGGTTTTTACTATTCACAATTTAGCTTATCAAGGGCCGTGGCGCTGGCGTTTGGAGCAGATGACTTGGTGTCCTTGGTATATGCAAGGTCACAATACTATGGCTGCCGCAGTACAGTTTGCCGATCGCGTAAATACAGTTTCGCCCACTTACGCCGAGCAAATCAAAACCGCAGCTTACGGGGAAACTTTGGAAGGTTTGCTGTCTTACCTCGGTGGCAAGGTATCCGGGATTTTGAACGGAATTGATACAGAATCTTACAACCCAGAAACTGACAAGTATCTCCACCAACAATTTAGTGTTGATACTATTGAAAAGCGCCCATTTAACAAAATTGCGCTGCAAGAAGAAGTCGGTTTGGAAGTGAATAAAAATGCCCTGTTAATCGGCATGGTGACGCGGCTGGTAGAACAGAAGGGATTGGATTTGATCATTCAAATGCTCGATCGCTTCATGGCTTATACCGACGCTCAGTTTATTGTACTCGGAACGGGCGATCGCTACTACGAAACCCAACTCTGGCAAATGACAGCCCGCTATCCCGGTCGGATGTCCACCCAATTACTCTACAACGACGCCCTCTCCCGGCGCATTTACGCAGGCTGCGACACCTTCCTGATGCCCAGCCGTTTCGAGCCCTGCGGCATCAGCCAAATGCTCGCCCTCCGCTACGGCTGCGTCCCAATGGTGCGCCGCACGGGCGGTTTAGTCGATACCGTATCTCACAACGACCCAATTAATGATACCGGCACAGGTTACTGTTTCGATCGCTACGAGCCCCTCGACTTGTTCACCTGCATGATCCGAACATGGGAAGGCTTCCGCTACAAAGATAAGTGGAAAGAACTGCAAAAGCGCGGCATGAGAGAAGATTTTGGCTGGGATATTTCTGCCAGAAAATATGTCAACTTGTACAGCGATATTTTGGGAATTCCACCCGAAGAAACAGCACCGGAACCCGAGCCAGAATTGAGCGTTGGTAAAGGTTAATCTCTGTGCTTTGTAGGGTGCGTCAGGCGTTATTTCCGATTTAGGCGATCGCCTATTTCCTGACGCAGCCTACAGTAACTTAAGCTCAAACCCGCAGTCCGGCAGGGACTGAAGTCCCTGCCTCAAAGCGAAAGTCCTCTGAAGAGGACTCAAGAACTCATCAGTCCTCTTCAGAGGACTTTTGCTATTAGACAGGGACTTCAGTCCCTGGCGGTCTTGCGGACTAAGTTGACACCAATACCAATGCCCAATTAATCAACAAATAAATCCAGAGGTAAATGACCGTAAGTCCCGCTAACTCCACCTTCCTCAACCGATTGACAAGACACCAAAACGCCCCGGTAAGTTCCGGTATAACCGTCAACATAATACGAACCCTTCAAAGTATTAAACTTAATATAAACAGAACCAGCAAAGGTCGAGACAGCATTTGGATCTAAAACAGCTTGATATCCCAAAGCCTTCAAATAACTTTCTAAAGCTGAAAAACCCTCATCCGTCGAAGCCGCGCAAACTCCCAGCATTTGGTAATCCGACAAACTTGCTACCAGCAAAATCGCTTCACGCAGCGCCTGTTTTTCCAGCGGCGACGCTACAGATTGCATATCCAGACAAGTAAAATCTTTGAGGATTTGCTGTGCTGCTTCAACAGTTAGGGTAGTCGGGTTTTGAGTAGACATGAATTGCTCTGATATTTCCCAAAAGTACGATCGACCTTCGGGTACTCGCCAACGGATTTCTGCCATTGCAACCCTCGATCGACGGCCGTAACACTCGCGCCAGCCCCGATTATACCGCATTGTAGGCTCTGGGAATCATTTTGGGCGATCGGCCCGCACACTCTACCTAGATTTTAAAGAAATAGCAAAAAAAATGTCAATCTTGCTGAATTTACCTCGATTAATGGTAGAGATGAAAAGCACACAAATTGGTGATAAAAGTATGAGGAGCGAGCAATTGTCAAAAAACGTAAAAATCCTGCGAGATTTCCTGTTTCGGCTGCTACACAAAGCCCAACCGATCTACTTATTGCTAATATTTGCAATCAGCATAGGTATTTCTGGCTTCACAGCAGTAGAATCTAACTTCCTCAGAATCCCTATAATCGGCTTTCACGACATTGTAGACACTCGAAATCCCGCCGAATTGCCGCCTCGGAGGCTCGCTTTTCCCACTGACTACACCAAACAAGATTTTTCAGTATTTTTAGAATATCTAATTAAAGAAAACTATTGGTTGTTATCATCTCAAGACTTGTACGTATACTTTATCGACAAATCGCAGCCCATACCCGCTCAAAATCTCGGTAAAAAACCGATTATGCTCGCCTTTGACGACGGCTACAAAGGCGTCCATGAAAATGCACTTCCCCTCTTAGAAAAACTGTCAGCTACTTACAAAGAAAAGGGCAAATTTGTGTTATTTGTCAATCCTCACTTTTTAGGTGTTGATATGGGCAAAGATTTTTTAGCCCACACTACTTGCAACGATTTAAGAGATGGATACCAAAAAGGTTTTTATGACGTTCAGTCTCACGGTTTTACTCACAAAAACTTAACTAAGCTGAGCAGGAAAGAATTAGAATTTGAAATTGCTAAATCTAAGTTAGAGTTGAGAAAATGTATGGGAGATTTAGACAAAAATAAAGTTATCGGCGCTCACATCGCCTATCCCTACGGCGCATCAGACACCGAAGTGGAAGAGATTTTGCCTAAATATCATTTAACGGGCTTTTTGTACGATGACCATTTATTCAGAGTAAACCGACTGCAAAATAACTACCGCATCTCTCGCATGACTGTCGATAAAGATATGTCGCCTAGATATTTAATTCGGATAGCTAAAAAAGCTTCTACTCTGAGAAAGAAAGGGTGGTTTTAGGCAAAAAATAAAAGTTGTTTGTAGTCATGAATTTAGTCCTTATTAACTATAATTTCGAGCCTCCCGGACGCATCAATACCTTCATTTTGCTCGTTACCAGGCTCTGCCTGGTAATGAAGATCCGGAGGCTCTGCCTCTCTTTACCTCACCGCTTCTGGAGAGAGGTAAGTGTGGCAAATGTTTAAGTTATTAAATTTTCGTTCCTTAGCAGGGCGATATTACCATTTATTTTTAATTGCTTTCACCTGTTCGATAAATTCTGCACCTTTCTCAGGATTTACCATTGCTACAAAGTTAGCAAAACCTTGAATGGATGCTAAAACATCAGCCGAATCCCCCCACCGCTTGCCCTCCGGCCCGTCTTTCTCAATTTGAAATAAAGCAGCGCGGAAGCGTTTCAAAACTTTCTTAGAAATACTGAGTTGTTCGTTAACAACAATTCCAGTAACTTCTTGTTGCCGATTTTTCCGCAAGATTCGAGTCTTTTGTTCGTTAATACTAAATCCTTCATGAGTAACGATCGCCTCCGTGCGCCTGAGTACGTTACAAATGTTTTGCAAGCTGTCTCCCGATGCGGAAAATGTCAAATCGTCGGCGTAGCGAGTGTAAACAAATCCCAATTCCTCAGCCGTTTGAGTTAAGCGCTTGTCGAGGCGGCGGCACAGCAAATTCGTAATAGCTGGACTTGCGGGAGAACCTTGGGGCAAATGGCGTTCTGTAACTGCGACAAAGTAGGTTTTGCCGTCTAATTCCAATTCTTCAATCTCCGGTTCCGTACACAGCAATCCGAAAATTGTAGCCGCAGCTTCAGAATAACCGAAAGATTGAAAAAGTCCTTTAACTCGCTTGTAAGAAATTGAGGGAAAAAAGTCTTTGAGGTCGAAGTTGATAATAACTTCTGAACCTACATGAGGTTGAGCGTTTGTGACAATTGAATGGTGCGATCGAAAACCGTGGGCTGCGCCGTGCAATTCGAGTTTTTCGAGAATGTTGGCAAGTATCCAGTGCTGTGCTTTTTTGAGGCGGGGCATGGGCGCGGAAATAAGTCTTTCTCCCCCAGTTTTCTTAGGTATTTTAAACCGGATGTAGTGGGAAATATGGGAAGTTTTGCGGGAAAAAGCGAGAAACCGCAATTGTCCGATGCTGATGTCCATCGCCGCAGCAATTTCTGCTGATGTATTGCAAAGCGGTAACTGATAGCTTTGCAAGCGTTCTGCGTTGCAGTTTGTGTTATTTAGTCCTGCCGATACACCCTCGCCGAGATAGCCAATTTCTTGCTGTTTTCTTTGCCGCCAATTCTCAGCGCGTTCTTGCCGTTCTCTTTCCCGGCGTTCCTTAGTTTCCTGCCGTTTTCGCCGCGACTCGGCAAGCCGCTGTTTCAGCATTTCCTTGCGGAGTGCTTGCTCGTTTTGCAGCCGCGAACTTTCCCGCCGCAGTTCGTCTAGTTCTCGCCGAATTTCCCCGCTCCGGCGAATTTCGTCGGCCGGATCTTCGGGAATTTCGCCTTGTGCGGGCCAGAAACCGAGTCGGATCATTTCTTCGAGAATGAATTCTTGTTTGCTGGTAGAACGAATGCGATCGTACAATTCCTGGCGAGTGCGCGGCTGGTCAGTCATATCGATTTTAGATTTTAGATTTTGGATTTTAGATTGTGAATTGTATATTGTCGGTTTTCTGGGTTAACTCATCGATAATTAGTCGATTCATTCGCCGCCAAACCGAACTTTACTTCTCTAAGTTAACCCAACTTTTTTGAGAGCGGCTTCGGCGGCAAGTTTTTCGGCATCTTGTTTGCGGCGGCCTCTGCCCACACCGTACATTTTGCCGCTGACGTACACTTCAGCAGTGAATTCTTTAGCATGATCGGGGCCTTCCTCGTCTGCGATCGAATATTCGGGGTTTTGACCGAATTTTTCTAGAGCCCACTCCTGAAATCGATTTTTAAAGTCTACAAGGTTTTTTGGCTCAGTATTGGACTGAGGATAAACCATACTATCAGCAACTGGAATAAACAGCTTTTGAACAAAGGGGCGGACAGATTTCATGGTTGAGTCGAGATAGTACGCACCAATCATCGCTTCAAAAGTATCGCAAAGCAAAGAGGGATTTTCGCGACCTTTATCTTTTTCTGCACCTTTTCCCAGGCGCATTAACTTGCCTATACCTAGTTGCTCAGCAAACTTTGCTAGCTGATTCTGCTCGACTAATCCAGAGCGCAAGCGAGTTAATTGAGCTTCGCTAAAATCTTCATAGCGCTTGTACAAGATTTCGCCGACTAGATAACCTAGCAGAGCGTCGCCGAGGAATTCTAGTCGCTCGTTGTGTTCGCCTGCTTCTGGGTGTTCGTTAACGTAGGAGCGGTGGGTGAAAGCGCGTTGCAAGAGGGATTCATCTTTGAATTTTGGAAGTTTGTACATTTTGATGTCTGGACTTGCTGGGAAATTAATAGCATGGAAAACGTTTCTATATTAGCCTGAGTTTTTAAGTGCGTCTTCAGCAGCACGTTTTTCAGCTTCTTTTTTACTGCGACCACTTCCTTTACCGTAAACCTCTCCATTTACGCGCACTTCAACAGTAAATTCTTTAGCATGATCTGGCCCTGCCTCGTTGATTGTGATGTATTCAGGGGTAATTGGCCCGAGCTTCCGCTGTACCCGTTCCTGAAACTGATTTTTTGGGTCTCCAGGAATCTTAGAGTCCGGTTCTGGCTCAGCAGAAATAAGTTCTTCCACTACTGGCGTAAATAGCGGTTCTACAAAATCGCGGACTGCCTCAATGCCAGAATCGAGAAAATACGCGCCGATAATTGCTTCAAAAGTGTTGCTGAGCAACGACTCTTTAGCAGTGCCTCCATTTGTTGCTTCACCCCTGCCTAGCAGCATCCACTGACCGACATTCAAGGCGGCAGCAAACTTTGCCAATTGCTTGTCTTCGACCAACAAGGAACGCAGGCGAGTTAGATCGCCTTCATTTTTATTTGAGTAGTGGCGGTAGAGATATTGGCCACTTAGAAAAGTCAGCAAGGCATCGCCTAGAAATTCTAATAGCTCGTTATCTTTGCTGACTGCTTTAGGATTTTCGTAAAGGTAAGAGCGGTGAGTGAGTGCCTGATTTAGCAGAGAAGCATCCTGAAAAGGTAGCCGTTTTAGTAAATCGCCCAATCTTTCTCTAATGCGGTCTTCTTCCGCAGAAAAATGGCGATTTTCTTGACGAGTTTGTTCTTGAGACAGGAGTCGCAGGACTTCTTGCTGTTGCTTTTCTACTTCTTTAATATCGGCTGGTGGTGCGGAGACAGCTTTTAGTAGTCGGGCAATACTATCCAGGGCGCGATAGGTGTTAGCGGTGGAAAATGGGACTTGGTGTGCCCAATCGTTGCGGACTTGGATAAGTTCAACTACTAGGCCGTTTCCTGTATAATTTAGCTTTTCGTTGAAAACTTTATCCCACTGCTTTGACATGACTAACAGCAGCATCGCAACATCTTCACTCAGAATACTGTCTGCTGATTTTTGTTTCAATGGTTTATGCTTAGGTAAGCAGGACTTAGCCTCTTTTTCCCAGCTATTGCTGTAAACTCTCTGCATTTCCTGTTTAAGATAAGGATACAATGCCTGACATAATAAATTTAAAGCTGTGTCAACTCGTTCGCGATTGCTAATAGCCATATATTGTTTTTACTTGCCTTTCTTTTTTGTTGCTACATTCAGAGTTGCGAGTTTTTCGTAAAAGCCGATCTTTTTTAATAAACCTGCTTATATTTAATTAGTTTACGATCTTTTGCCGATCGCCCTTCCCTTTCAACAACTGCCACCAAGTGCGATCCCGAACTTCATGCTGTGCGATCGTCGAATCAATTGTCAGCTATAGTCTATTAGGGGAAATTTTACACCAAATGGGATGATACCATAATCCTCAAACAGTGTAATTTTTCCCCTATGTTGCTTGCCTTGCAGAACGTCGCGACGCGACAAATGGTTTAGCCTGCTGAGTGAATTAATGGAAGCTTGGGATTTTTGCCGTCGGTGGTTCCACGCCACACAAGAAGAAGAAACAGCCAGAGGCTACAAAGCGCGTTGCAACCTGCTTTTGGTAAAGGTTTTAGGCGTTAATATCGATGCCGTCAAGCGGTGGGGGCCGCGTTTTGAAAAAATGCCCGACCACCACAAGCGTACCTTGTCATACGCTGACACGCTGCGGGAGATGATCGAGGTTGCTGGCAAAAACGAAGATTTTTTAGAGGAGGTACTGGAGCGAATCAAAAATAAATCTCAAATAATAGGTGAATAATTACACCAACTTTGTGACTGCGATGGGCTGGGTGTTGTATTTTTTGGATGTAGCACTCAACGAGCAAAAGGCCTTAATGACTGTGACACAGAGTTTTTTATCCAATTCCGGCCGCGACGCTAATAGATTCAGGCTGTAGGGTGCCCCGGAATTATGCTGCGTGCGAAACAATTAGGGTTTGCTCTTCCGCGGCACCCTACGCAGAGTGTCACTAGATTTTTGCTATTTGCTATTAAGTAACAATTATTTTTATGACATCCCCAAGCATCTCACCGCCGAGATTGTCGAGTAACTAAACCGTAAATAAAAGCATCCTTAAATGCTAAGAAAATCAGCAAAACATGAAGTAAAAATTGCTGAAATCCCAAAATAGGATCTAGCCGCCAACCTTGAAAGAATAAAATAAAACCGCTGACGGGCAAGACTACAACAGCCATGATTCCTTGAATGATGTAAAGAATTATGCCTGTACCGCCGATAATTTGCGATCGCATTCCCGAATTTACGATCGCACTAACTAGATAAGCAACCGCCAAAGCTATATCGACAATGCCCAGAATTGACATCCAATTGATTGCTACATTTACCATCCCTCGAACCCTCCCAACCTCTAAATTTAACAAAAAAAATCGCGCGCCGCCACTGGTTGCCCCTTCGTAAACCCCTCAGGACTAGACTGCTCAACTCCAGCGGGGCCAGGTACTGTTGGTCGTTGGCTTCACAGAAGCCACACCGCAACACCAACAGTACCTGAAGCCCCGCACAGTCAAGAGCAGGCTAGTGATGCTTGTCTCGACTAAGCGCAAGGACGGCGATCCACCGCCCGGATTGCAAGGCTGTTTACCAATTTAAACGCGCGATTTATTAAGTTATTGACGCTGGTTATTGACACTGACGTGCGTGTTGCATTCGCAGCGCTAAAATGTGTTCGCAAGGGCCTTTGTACAGCTTATTTTGCTGGTGCCAATTACAAGTACATTCTGCCTCAATCATACGCTCGTCTGCATCAATTGTCAAGTGCGGATTCAAAGTTTTTTCCCGGTCTTTGACACTGCCTCGCACAGTGAATGAGCCGGAAGAATCGCTGGTAAAATCGGTCACTTGTACCGCATTTTCACTCAGGAATCCAGTTGCTTTTGATTCTCTTTCGTTGGCAAATCTCAACCGTTCTAGCGGTAAAGGTTCTCGGCTCAATTCCCGCACTCGATAAACCTGTTTGTTCAAATCGTAAATTGCCCTTCCCGCTTGCGTGTAAGCACTCAATGCACCCAACACCGACGCCCGATTTAACTTCAGTCTTGTTGCCAAACTGTCAGCAGTTTCTACCCAATTTTCTTTGAGCGCATCAAAGATTAATTGCTGCGTCCAAGCATCAACATCGGCGCGGGGTGCCATTAAATCAAAGTTGCCGGATTGCGACCAATCATTGGCACTCCATCCCGACAATCCCAGGGTAAATGACATATCGCCCAAATCGGCTACGTAAAAAGAAGGCATTCCCGTTCCTAACAGGTGAACTGTGAACTTTTTCGCCACGGGAATCAGTCTTTCGAGAATGTGAATGCGGCGCCTTCCCCAAACGCGAATTTGCTGCTCTTGGGAACCAGTATAGATCGATCGCGCGCAAACTACCTCCGTTCCCCAAGGATCGAAAATCACCCGCACCGGTTCCCCCGGCTTCAGGTGGTAGCGCATACTGCGCGGGCCTTGCTTCTCCTTGTGGCGGCGCAAGATAAAACAAATATTGTGGATGTCCATCGGGTGCAAATCAAACCGCACCGCCGGCAAAGACATCGCCGAACTAACTTGCAAAAATCCTCTCACCCAACTGTCGGGTAAGTCAATTTTAACTTCTTTAAAAGTCTCCTCATTCACAGTCTGAACTTCAAAACCGGACGGATCTACTTGCAGGGAAGTAGTCTTGTAACTGCGGATTTTTTGAAATTCATCGTAAAGCGCTGCGGAGTAGTCGATGTTAGTCGTGCCGCAAGCAAACTCGCTGATATTTTTAAACACTTCGTAGCTGGCACCGAGGCGGCCGTAACTCGATTCATCTTGACTGAAACACTCGAAGAATACTTCGTCTGGATGAACTGTAATTACCGGATCGAGGACAAACCAAGCATCGCGGTCTTTTTGATAAAGGTAGTCGAAGTATTGCTTTTGGGATTGATAAAAAGGTGCTAAGCGTTGGGAATGACGCTGAGTTAAATCGTTTAATTCGGCTTGCAGCGGCTGAACTTTTTCCGCGAGTTTTTGTTGGCGGGCTGCGACGAGTTGCCAGTCCATTTCCTGCTGTTGGGCTGCCCATTCTTTATAGGCTGTTTTGTCTTTTGGTTTGAAGCGCATATCGGAAACAACGACATCGTGCAAGGCGCTAATTGCTTCGCGAAAGGCAACGTTTTGGCGCAATTCTCCGATAAAATAGGTGGGCGGACGTTTGGTGTCTGGGGAGAAGGACATTTGGGTATTGCCGCCGCTTTCAGCAACTTCGGTATTTCCTTTGTAAGAGTAGTTAAATTCCATAATAATTAAGGGACGATCGTATATTTTATGCTGCCAGCAATGCTTTTCCAAATATCTGAGTTTCTGGCAAAGGTTTGCCATCTTCTAAGCATGACTCAATCAAAAGTTCTAAAACTTCCATAGCATTTTTGAGTGCTTCTTCATAACTATTTCCATGCGTGTGAGAAAACTCTCCCCATTCGGGAAGACTGACAACAAAACAGTCATCTTCGTTAGACCATTGGATAATTATAGTATAGCGACTATTCACTGTTATTCTTCCTCCCGTTCTGTTTCTAGTTCCTGTACTTTTTTTATCGCATTAGCGGCGTCTTTTTCCTGGTAAGGTTTGGCATCATCTCCTTCTTTGCCCGATAGAGTTAAAGCACCTGGAATCAGGGGATGATACCATTTTGTATGGCTTCCCTTGCCTGAGCGGAACGTAAATCCTGCTTTCAGCAGCATACTTTTTATTTCTCTAATTTTTTTTGGCATAATTTACGCTCGCCCTTAACTATCCTAACAAATCACCGCCGAGACGACTATTTTTATATAAAGAGAATTACGGTGCGTGACATCAGAGATTTTCTACACTGCGCCCAAATCTCTTCAAAGTCACGCACCCTACAGCGAAAAATTTTTGATAGATAGACCAACCGCAGATTCAGGCAGATTAACACAGATTAACGCAGATAATTTGGACGATCGCATTAAGTCCTCACCTCAACTACAGGCTTTACCTGAATTGGCAAATCTATCTGAGGATAACTCCGGCGAATTTTCAGCATTGTCTCGATGGCGGCTGCTTTATCTCCAAGGGCGATCGTAGCAGACTGCCTGGTTAAAATATCCGCGACAATCCTCGCCGCCGCCTCACTCTTTTGGGCTTCCGCATCCAGAAACGCAAAAACTCGCTTTTTCGCAACTCTTCCCTGATTCACCCGCGACAAAACGGCGACAAAAAACGGCGCCAACTCCCGCAATTTCTCGGGATTGCTTGCAGCATAACTCTCCAAATAATTTGTCGCAAACAACTGCATATCCGCTGACGGATGTTCGCTAAACTTCAGCAAATAATCTTGTCCGCACTCATCCTGAAAATAGCGAATTACCAAATCTCTGCCAAATTGCCGCACGTCTTCCCGAATGCTGTCGCAAAGGCTAACCATGATTTCGGGAGTCCAATCTTCATCAGTCAATTCCGTGCGAAAAATCCTCGCTGCAAATTCCCGCGAATCCTCCCACTTTGCCTCCAACAGTCGCACGGCTGACAGCATTTCTTGAGAATTTGTGCGAATCGTATCTAGCTTTTGCAAAAACATTTGCCGCGCCGCTTCCCGCACGGATAAAATCTCGTGACTTGCCAGTTTTACCAGCTCAATTGTATCAAACTCTGCCGCCCAATTCGTGCAATTTTCGCCCAGCACAAATCCGCCTAATTCCTGCGCGACAGCAGACTTAGCTTTCAGCAGCAGCCAAGTCTTGTTTTTATCCATCGCAGACATCCACCCCGGAATATCTTGCCGCAGCAAATTTAGCAAATAACTGTGTACTCCTTCCTGTCTTTCCGGCAACATCAAGATATCAATCAATTCACCAGCAACCCGCGCTGCAAATTCTGGATATTCTGCCGCCAAACGCCGAATTACTGGTTTAATAGAATTGCGGATATCTGCCAAAGCATTGACGGCCATTCCTACTATCAAACTTTTCTGAGAATTTGTTAGGGATTCGTCAGGCAATTGACCGAATAACCTGATGCCAATTCCTCTAATTTGTTCGTAGGGCGATGCAATTAGCGATTCGATTAATTCAGGTGGCAAATCAGCCGCGCCGATTTCGTGATTCAGCAAAATTCTCGCCCCCAATTCCTGAACTTCCGGCAGCGGATGCCGCAGCAAATCCAGGACAACTCCCAATCCTATGTTCCGCAGTTGCGGCGTAAAGTTGAGCAGGAGCGTGTCGGCGATGTCTTTTGCTACAATTGATGTATGAGGCGGAATGAATTCTGCTGGTTGAAATGTTAATAAATAAGCTATAAGTTTGCCAATTAGTACCCTGACTGTTGCAGACTCCAGAATTGATGAATTGAGAAACCTGCGGGCAAATTGCCTGGTGTCTGCGTACCAACTGGTGACTAAAGCAACTATTAGTTCTGTATCTGATAAAATGCGATCGCGCTGTTCGTCAATCCACTGAAAAGCTTGGGTTCTTGCTGGCAAAAATACGCAGTTAACAAGCGCTACAATCACTTCCCGGTGGGCTGGATATCTGTGATATCCGTTTTGGACTGCCAAATTGAAACCAAATTCTGCTGTAACTTCGTAAGGTGCAGCAATAAGTTTGATTGCGCTGTCAGCATCTATCCCAGCCAAAAATTGCGGACAAGCTTTCAGGGCTTTCACAGCGAAATGGTGAACCGGGTGGCAGTTGCTGGCTAACAATAATTGCAACAGCGCATCGGGATGTTGTTCCCAAACTTCGGGAAAAGCTTCCTCTCGCGCCGACGGTTCCGCATCTCCGGGTTTGTAACCTTCTTTGCAGCGCCACGCTTGATTGTTTGGCATTAAGACATAGCGCGGACTGTTGGCGTACAAAATGCGGTTTAATGTTAAATATCCTGCCCAAGCATCCCAGTCAACGGAATGCGAAATCGTATTCCATGTATTGCCTACTCGTTCGTAGCGATACCAAGGTGTATTCCTGACACCTTCAGCATCAGCATCGGAATATTGCAGCAGGATGCTGACAGCCATTTTTACATAATTAGCGTCGCTTTCTTCGCCTAATTGTTTGAGAGTGCGCCACACCCGTTTGATTAAGTAGCTGCGCGTATTGCTGCTGTAGGCAATTCGGCAATTGGGACTCTGCATTTCCTCTTGGAAACCGTTGATGTGAGTGTACCCGGTTTGTTCGCTGTACGCCCATTCACTCCTCATCAGATAGCCGCCGCCACCAGGAATGATGATAGCCCAAGGATTGCTGCGGTACATGGCTTTTTCGTCTTCAAAGCGGCGCGCAATAATCGCAAATACTTCGGCATCGCGGCGGTATTCGGCCATTTTGAAAATGTGGCGAATTTGTTTAAAGTAATGCGGTTTTAGCGGTGCGGTTCTTAAGATATCTAGTAAAGCCGCTCGCGCGCCTTCACTATCAATTTGATAAACTGTATCAAGCACAGCAAAACGCCTGCCATCTTGGCTGTCCAGATCGGTTCTCACTGCTGTCGAAAAAGCTTCATCAATTACAGTAAAAAGTTTCCAATCTTGGGTATCTAGATGAGTTTTCAATGCTGTAGAAAATTCCTCCGCGCTGCCGTTTTCGGCTAATTCGCGCAACTGTGCGGGTAGCAATTCGATTATGGACGATCGCAAGTTCGATCGCCCTTCCTCATCCGCCAACTTCAGCAATCCTTCAAAAGCAATTCTCCTCACAAACTCCGCAGTCGCAGGATTCCGATAAAGCCGAGTCAGCGCCTCCACAGCGCCCTCGCCGCCGCACCAACCCAAACTCCAAGCAATACAGTAGTCTCGCAGCGGTTCTCCTGTACCGATTAAGTTAATCAGTCCCGGCCCGGCTTCGGCAATTTTCAGTTCGCCAGCGCGCCAAATAGCCCGTTCCAGAGGCCATTTAGCATTGCCCCCGCCGGCGATGCGGTTCAAAATAGCTTGCTGGCGCGTCTCGGCGCGAGGAAGTTCTGGCGCGGGTGCAGCATCGGGAATGCTTGCTGCTTCCTGATAGCCTTTTTTTACCTTTTCGGCGACTAGCTTGTCGAAAACTTTCTCAGCTTGGACTAAGGGCACTGGTGTATCGGTTTTTGTGCCTTCCTTGAGAGTAGCGCCGCGGCGTCCGTAGCGAAAGTTGACTGAGTACAGGTTTTCGCCCGCCTGACACAAATCGACTTCGTATACTTTATCCGATCGACCGTCTTGAAAATAAAGAGCCGTCCGCTTAATCAGTTTCATCGCAGTTTGTCACCATCGCCCTTGCTTGTCGGGGCGAGTCCGCGTGCCCCATTCTAACATCCCGCAGACGATCTAGCGTGCAAACTCCCCCCTCTCCCCGTGGGCCCCGATGAGCCTATCGGGGCCATTTGAAAAATAAATGTAAAAATATGTTGCAATGTTTCTCTTGTTGTGTTAAGTTTAGTTACATAAGGTTGAAATACAACGAGGTTTCTGGTCATGGAAAACAAAGACGCAAAAGTAGGCTTCACTGAGTTCGCTGAAACCTGGAACGGCCGTTTGGCAATGCTGGGCTTCGCGATCGGCTTAGCTACCGAATTCCTCACCGGTCAAGGCATTCTCTCTCAAATCGGTTTGATGTAATCAGCTTAACTCTATACAATAGCTGCAATTTGTGGCGGGCGATCGACCCCTTTACAAGTGCGATCGCCCGCCCGCCCGCTAATAATACCAGTTTCCAAAAAGAATGCAACTGTAGGCCCGCGATCCCAACCCTGGTTGTCATCAGCCATTCCAAATCTAAAATCTAAAATCTAAAATCTAAAATCTAAAATGGTATAAGTCCCCTTCACTCGCGGTGAAGGGGCTTTTGCATTTTTTATTAAAAAATCCAACCGATGGCACAATCAAAAATTTTTTCCGTCTCAATATTTATCGTCAGTCAAACTCCAGCTTTCCTAAGCAATTCCTACTGAATCCAAAATCCTCACTTTAGGAGTTAAAGCTGGAAGCTTCACCAAACCGTCTCGTTTGTGAGTCCGCAGGTTGTTACCTAAAATCATCTCCGACAGATCCGGCATTTCCTGCCAGCAGCGCGAGCAAAACCAATAAACGCGATTGTGGCGAGCGTGGCGGAGCAATTGAGATGAGCAACAAGGGCAACTATTCATGATATTTTAAACCTTCTTTAAGATATGGATCGATAACCAATTAATTACAGAGATTGACGAATGCCCGCGCATCTCAACTCCAGACACAACAATAAAAAATCTCTTTTCACTCAAAACTGCGAGCGTCTGACAAGTAGCACTTTTGGAGGCCCAACAGCAACACCACAATCAGAAACTGAACGCTCCAAGGCGCCCAAGAGAAACCCCAAATAAAACAACCCAGTCCGGCGAAAGCCACAAGCACTAAAATATCTTGAGAGGTTTGCCAGTAAATCCAGACTGCCGCCAGAGAAACTATCAGTAGCAAAATGTAAGCTGAGGGCATAGTCGTCTTCTCCCAAGATGTTCGGCCAACAGTCAGGATCGATGCCTGACGATGTGCTTAAACTAAAACCTAAACCTGAAGAACTTATGAAGACGAGCAACTTGTTACAAAATAAAATATAATCCTGCCCGATTATATTCAGCATAAAAACCGAGCAGGAATAATTTATTGTCTTTCGTTTTGACATACCTCAGAGGGCTCTCTGCGACGGGGATTCCTTGACACTTCAATGGGATGCGCTACCTTTCGTCGTCTTACCAGAAATAATTGGTTGAAAGCCTCTCGCGAGTGAGGGAGAAATTAAAATCAGACTATTCATTACTCCAATCCTCTTCCTTCTAGGTAGAGGTCGCTCTCCACAGGTCAACTGTCATGAACGTCAACTGTCAACTGTTGAACTTCCCGACCTGTCCCTGCGCTCAGAGTGCCGAGGCCCCATGCCGACTTGGTTCTATTGTAGCAAAAATTTTGGGAAAGCCGTGCTAGAAGCACGGGGTTTTAAACCCAAATTTTTGATAAAATTCAAGGCGCGCGATCGACCTATGCTTCCTCCCAGCCCAAAGCTTGGGCCACCTGAGCAGCCAAAGACATCGGTTCAAAAGGCTTAGCAATCACGCTCACCACCCCCAAATCCGCGAACATCCGCCTGTCGCTAGCGAGAGCCTTAGCCGTCAATAAAATTACTGGAATGTGCTGCGTAGCATGATTAGCTTGTAACTGTTTAAAAGTAGTAGGCCCGTCTTGGTCGGGCATCATCACGTCCAAGAGAATAGCATCAGGCTGTTCGGCAAGAGCCTTAGCCACACCCTCGCGGCCAGAACTCGCAGTCAGGACTTCCCAGCCGCCCACCACCTCAAGACTGACTTGAGCCACTTCCCGAATATCTTCGGCATCGTCAATCACCAAAATGCGTTTGGCAGTCAAAATTAACATCTTTATTTATGAATGAGAACTGATCCCAGACTAGAGGGGAAATGTGAATGTTTTGTAAAGCAAACTGTTTTACCCGATCGAACTTTACAGTAAATGTACAAAACTGTAAAATCTACCCCCAAAAAATCCGCTTTTCGACCTCACATCGCGATTTTTGCCCGCCCCTGCCTGTATAATCCCTCTTTGGCAAAAATGACAGTCCCGGACGCACTCGCGACTCTGAGAAACCGGGTTTTTTTAGCTAGTCCTAGACGCACTCCGACAAAGAAACCGGGTTTTTTACCTAATCTGCTGGTTGCAACCTGTATATTTTCGTAAAAAAACCCGGTTTCTGCGCCTCTATGCGTCCAGGACTATTAGCGTTTCTGCTGGCGGCAACCAAGTATTTTGGTCAAAAAGCCCGGTTTCTGCCTCCGGGATTGATTGAAAATTTTTGCATTCATATTTTTTCATGACTAATGACCAATGACCAATGCCCTCCCTTAACTTTCTCCCGGACCCATAACTGGCAGACTTAAGAAAAAAGTGCTGCCCTCCCCCAAAACGCTCTCCACCCAAATCCGGCCCCCGTGCTGCTGTACGATACTGCGACAAATAGCCAGCCCCAAACCAGTTCCTCCCTTTTGGCGAGAATCTGAAGCATCAACCTGTTGAAAGCGCTCAAAGACCATCTCCAGCTTGTCCGCCGGAATTCCCCGCCCTTGGTCTTTAACAGCAATCAGGATGGACGAACTCACCCGTAAGTGCCGATTGGCGGCAGGCGATTGAGACCACAAAGACACAGACGAGACCGAATTCAACCCAGCTTTTTCTGCCACATCCGGATTGTGGGTCAACTCCCCGCTCAGCCAAACAGTAGCACCCGCAGGCGAAAATTTAATAGCATTGCTGAGCAAATTTGTCAAGGCCTGAATTAGCCGATCGGGCACAGCCAGCAATTGCGCCCCCACAGGCCTCACCGACAGAGTAACTCCCGCCTGTTGGGCCATTCCCTGCATCTCGTCGGCCGCCTGCAACATCAGATCCGCGACATTGCAAGTTTGTTTGATTGCAGTGCTGTAACTCGACTCCATGCGCTCTAAATCCAGAATGTCGTTGATCAAGCGCACCAAGCGGTCAGTGTTAGTGACAGCAATCTCCAGCATCCGCTTGGCTTTCTGGGGGTGAGCGTCAAGCAGGCCGCTGTTGAGGAGGCCCAGGGCCCCGTGAATCGAAGTCATGGGCGTCCGCAGTTCGTGGCTGACAACCGAGATGAATTCATCTTTCATGCGCTCGATCGCCAGCCGATCGGTGATATCTTTAAAAGTCACCACAGCGCCAATAATTTCGCCTTGTTCTCGCATCGGAGCGACAACGTACTCAACCGGAAAACTGCTGCCGTCTCGCCGCCAAAAAACCTCATCGGTGACGCGCCGCACCTCTCCATCTTCCAAGGTGGCTAAAATTTGAGAACTTACCCGCAACGGCTGTTTTCCCGTCGCCTGGGCGCTGCTGTTTGTGGCAAGTTCAGAGCCGGAATTGATGTCTGTTGCAGGTGAAATTTGCTCGATCGCCTGTGAGCATTCTGGCTGTGAACGGTGTAAGCTTTCATAGAGCGGTCGATCGATCAATTGCTTCGATTCGCAGCCGGCCATTCTCACCGCCGCCGGATTGACAAAAGTAACTTTTCCCTGTTTGTTCAACCCGCAAATTCCTTCTCCTGCGGAGAACAAAATCATTTCTGTTTGGTGGCGGAGTTGTTCGAGAGCTTTTTCGACTCGCTTGCTGTCGCTGATGTCGCGAGCGATTGTCGAAATGCCCGTTACTGCTCCTGTGGCATCTTTAATCGGAGAAATCGTCAGAGACACATCTATCTGTTCGCCGTCTTTGCGCAAGTGTACCGTTTCGTAATGGTCGATGGTGGCTCCAGCCCGAATATTTTCCAGAATTTGGGAAATTTCCTTGGGGCGTTCGGGTATGGCTAAAATCTCGATCGACAGCCCCTTGACGAACGGCGCGCAGTAGCCGTAAATCTTCTCGGCTCCAGCGTTCCAGCTCTGAATTGTCCCGGCGAGGGTTTTGCCGATGATGCCGTCGTCGGAAGACTCGACAATCGACGCCAAGCGCACGAGTTCGTCTCTAGCTTGCTTGTATTCGGTAATGTCGCGGCCCAAAATCACGATACTTTTGCGTCTGCCGTCCGGGTGAAATACGGGTACTTTAATCACGTCATAGATTTTCAAAGTACCGTTCGATCGCCCGATCGCTTCTTCTCCCCTAGAAAGCTTACCTTTTTCCCACGCTTCTCGATCGCTGACCTCGCACGCCTGTAGGGCCTCGCGGTAAAAACTGCTGAGTTCTCCTAGCTGAAAATCTTTAAGGCCGCGGTAGTCTATTTTTTCTAGCTCGAACAATTCCAATATCGCTTGATTTGCCTCCTGCCACCTGCCCTCGCCATCTTTGAAGCAGACAATATCTGGCATGGCATTCATCAGCGATTCGAGATAGGAGTTTTCTGCCAGTGCAGCTTCTACCTCTCCCCGCTTGGCGATTTCCCGTTGCAGGTTTTCGTTTGCCGTTTGCAGCGAGTCGATTAACAAACTTTCTGTAAAAGTGCGTTCTTTAATTACTTCCTGAAGTCTGTGGAGTTCTAGGGACAATCGCCTGCGGGCCAACAAATTCTCTACCCGCAAGTGCAGTTGGGCTGCATCTACGGGAGTTGTTATTAAATCGTCTATTCTGCGATCGAGTTGTTTTGCCTGCGGCGAAAACGGCGGTTCATAAATAGCTGGCGTTTGGCATTTTTGCAGCAGCAAAAACGGTAAAAAACTCGGCTCGGCTGCTGCTTTTAATCCTTCTATCAGCGGCCCGATGCGATCGTAATTTTC
The DNA here is from genome assembly GCF_036705795.1 of Microcoleus sp. ARI1-B5. Classification (NCBI taxonomy): domain Bacteria; kingdom Bacillati; phylum Cyanobacteriota; class Cyanophyceae; order Oscillatoriales; family Microcoleaceae; genus Microcoleus; species Microcoleus sp. ARI1-B5. The sequence continues at coordinate 17,746 of NZ_JAUBVK010000002.1, read as the reverse complement.
CTGGTCGAGAATGCACAAGTCAAAACCTATTTGGAGAAGGGAAATTTCGGAGTTGGGTTCGGAAGTGCGATCGGGTACGATCGCCTCATGCTCGGTGTTGAGGTGTGCGATCGGCAAATGTTGTTGGTGGCGATCGACCAATAGTAAAATGCGGCTCATTAGTTTGATGATTTCCCAATGACTAATGATTTGATATCCGGTAAATTCACCCATTATCAGGTTCGATCGTTCGGACTTCAGTCCTCAAAAAACAGAGGACTGAACTCCAGACTGCGAACCAATTTTATAGCAGGTTTGTAATGAGGACTTCAGTCCTCAAAAAACAGAGAACTGAACTCCGAACGATCGAACCTATTTTAGAGCAGGTGTCGATCGTTCGGACTTCAGTCCTGAAAAAATAGAGGACTGAAGTCCGAACGATCAAACCAATTTTATAGCAGGTTCGATCGCACAGCACTCCGAGACGAATGACTGTTGACTAATGACTCATGACTCATGACTAATGACTAATGACGGCAGGACTGTTGACTGATGACGGCAGGACTGCTGACTGCTGACTTTTTACGGCATTCCGATCGGAATCAAAGTATCTTCCGGCATACAGCTAGAGTAACGCTCCCCGGACGATAAAACCGCAATCAGCCTCATTTGCCAGTCGGGCATAATCTGCAAATCCGCCCAAGGCACTGCTACCTCCAAACATTTATCCAATCCCACTTGGGCCCGGCTGAGGCGGGGATGCCACTCATCGCCCTCTCCTGCTTCGTGAAACCCAATCGATTTCGTCAGCAAATTAATCTCTAACTGATGGTGGAATCGGTAGTTTAGCGGTGCTTGGTCGGGCAAACCCGACAGCGGAATCAGACTGTTTTTCATCGTGCGATCGGGATAAAACCAGAACAAGTTTAACTCCGGCGGGCAATCAATTCCCGGTCGCACCCCTGCATTGAAGTCGGCGCGAAGGTAAAAATTCAAGTGGTCAACCCCGTACCAAAGCCGCTGAATTGCCGAACTCCGGTGCATCGTACCCCTTGCTCCCCCAACTTCAATCCGGCCTGCTTTGTCCCAATCCTGTTCGTTGCCGATACCGTCGATAATCGGGTGAATAAAGCTCAGCGGTTGGTGGTCGCCTTGAACCTCGTGTGCCTCTACTTGCCGCAGCACGGACGGGGGTACAGGCTCGCCGAGAGCTTCGTAAATTGCAGCTACGTGTTCCCGGAACAGCCGATCGAACATAGCATCTTGATTCGACGTGTGGCCCTCGCCAAACCACCAGAACCAGTCAGAACCTTCGGCCGCATAAAGCGCTTCCCAAGCTTCTGGGTTGCTTTCTTCTGTGGCCTCTGGATGGTTTGCCAGCATTTGTCTCGCGGGCCCTAACAAGTCCCAAGCGCGATTTTTCGCGGGGTCGCCGATCCAAGTTGTCAGGGAACCGTCCACCCAGGAACCGGTGTGCAGTTGGGCTGCGGGAATTGTTTCGGTTGCTGGGAATTGGTCGAGAAATTCTGAGACTGTGACTAATTTGATATCTGGATTATCGCTGAGAGTTTGATAGAGGGATTCTAAGAACGGTTTGCCGTCTTGGGGATAGAATTCCCAGCAATTTTCGCCGTCTAGGGCGATCGTCACTAACCAGGGATTTTCTAAAGCTGTTTGGCCGCCGGACTGTCGGTGTTTGAGAGTTCTGCCGATCGACTCCAAGTGTCCCACTAAATCTGACGCTGCTTTTTTCGGTTCCATAGAACCGTAAGTAAAACCAATCAAATCAGACAATCGGTGGTCTCTAAATACGATCGCCAAATCGCCGTCAGGAGTTTCTAAACGATAAGGGCGATACAACAATTCTGGTTCGCAGACATTCCCCGCCCCATCGCGGTTAAAAAAGTGTTTAATTGTCCACCCCAATACTGCCTCATCCGAGACAATCCATTTAAACCCTTGTTTAGCAATGTAGGGCAAAATTTCCGGGCTAACTGCCTGTTCCGACGGCCACAAACCGCGCGGTTGGCACTCAAATCTGTCTTGATACATATCCCAGGCTTTTCTCAAATGTCTGGGAATATCTTCAGCCCACTGGAACCTGTGTTCTGGCAGCGTCATGTTAGGAATCGCTATGCGGCCGCCATTTGTGTCAGCAAGCAGCGGCAAAATCGGGTGAGTGTAGGGGGTTGTGGACACTTCCAACTGTCCCTGGGCTTGCATTTTACGGTGCTGGGGAATGATTCTGGCGAGGATTTCTTTTTGTTTTGAGTAGATGTTTTTTCGGTCTGCCAAACTAAAATTTTGTCCTTGTGTCAGCCAGCCTGCAATCTCGGGGTCGTCCCAAAACAGCGGGTCAATCCAAGCTAAATTGTGCCACGCCAGCAAGTCGCCAAAATCCTGCAATTTCCAGTTGGCCAAGCACCACTGAATGCCTTTTTCTTGCCGCTGAGTGTAGAGTTGAGCGTAGCGGGGATGCGGCCCAATCAGGGTGTGGTAGTTGGCGTCAAAGAAGTGTTCTAAAATGAACTCTTGTTCTTGGATGTTTAAATCCTCGGTTCGCTTCAGAGTTACCGCCAAGTAAGGGTCTAATGCTCTGTCTGCTATGCAGTCTTCTATCTGCAAAATCAAGGACGGAACCAGGTTTACTGTTTGATGCAGTTTGGGATATTTTGCCAGAATCAGCACTAAATCTAAGTAGTCTTTGACTCCGTGCAAGCGCACCCAAGGCAGTCGATAGTGAGCTTGGAGGTCAACGTTTCTGGACTGCAATATCGGCGAGTTTGACTTGGAACTGGTGTCTGGCTCAGCGGCGGATGCCCTCGATTTATACAAAGGCTGGTGCTGGTGCCAAATAAAGGCGACGTAGAGAGGGTGTGACATTGGTAATGAGTAATTATTAATGAGGTAGTTACGTCTTGTGCAACTTTCAGATCAATTCCACTTTGTTCCCTAACATAAAGTTTATGATGTTTTTGTTAAGTACAGTGGAACTATAGCCTTTCTCAAAAAGGTTCGCGTAGGAATTTTGACCTTGAAAGCTTGATAATGCAAAGTTTCAGCGTACCTCCAGCAACCTGAGAACCGCTATATGTTATGTCAGACCGACACATTTAGGGCCGGGGGAGTTGCCGACGGGCCGGGGTGCCGATCGCGCTGCACAGAGCAGCTTTCTTAGCAGTGCTGTTGAGGTCGAAAATCGAGAAATCTCGCCATTAATCGCTGAATAGATAGGCGACCGTTTTCTGTGTTAACTGATACCCCAACTTCGCTCAAAAGCCCGCTCTTTCGGTGTCCCTTACGCCAAATTTATTATGTCATCAGTTAAACAGCTTGCTGTCCGAGGGGCAGTATGGACGATTGCTAGTTATGGGCTCAGTCAGGTGCTGCGGTTAGGCACTAACCCGATCCTGACTCGCCTGCTAGTACCGGAAATGTTTGGTCTTATGAGTCTCGTCTACGTATTCATCACGGCTGTGCACCTGTTCTCAGACCTCGGTATCGGTACTAGCGTCATCCAGAACAAGCGCGGGGAAGAGCCAGATTTTCTCAACACTGCCTGGACTTTGCAGGTCTGTCGCGGCGTGATTCTTTGGTTCTGTACGCTTTTGCTGGCCTGGGCAATTGCCCAGTTATACCAACAGCCTCAGTTCCTCTGGTTAATCCCTGTGGTGGGTTTGGGGACGGCGATCTCCGGGTTCAATTCAACTTCGGTGTTCACGCTCAACCGGAATATGGCTTTTGGTAAGCTAGCAATTTTTGAGTTGTCGGGACAGTCGATCGGGATTGTGGTAATGATTGTTTGGGCTTGGTTGAGTCCGACCATCTGGGCGATATTGATGGGTTCCTTTGCGTCACAAATTCTGCAATTGGTCTGGAGCCATTATTGGAATTGTGGTTCCCCTAACCGCTTCATCTTGAATCAAGAGGTAGTTAGAGAAATTCTGTCTTTTGGAAAGTGGATATTTGTTTCAACAGCTTTAACATTTTTTGCTGAGCAAGCCGATCGGCTGATTCTGGGAAAATTACTGACATTGGATGTGTTGGGCGTTTACGGCGTTGCTCTCACGCTTGCTGACATACCGCGCTCTGTCACTTTAGCCCGCTCGTGGCAAGGTGATGTTTCCGGCTATTACCAAGTTGGTTGACCAGCCTCGCGAGATACTTCGCGCTAAAATCCTCAAAAATCGCCAACCGATCCCGATCGCATTCGCGGCTGGCTTAGCACTGTTGCTTAGCTTTGGGGATGTCGCGATTAAGATATTGTATGACGATAGGTATATTCAGGCTGCTTGGATGTTGCCGATCCTAGCTCTTGGCATTTGGCCTCGCGTACTCTGCAATACAGGAATTGAGTCAGCTCTGTTTGCGCTCGGGAAGATTCAATATCCAGCTTTCGGCCAATTCTTGCGCTTTATTTGGACTAGCATTGGATTGTGGGTAGCATTTTCCATCGCAGGACTGCCCGGAGCGATCGTCGCAGTTGCCCTGAATGACCTTGGCTTGTACGCTGCAATTAGCTACGGTCTCTGGCGTGAAAAAGTGAATTGTCTGGTGCAAGATATTCAAGCTACACTTCTGCTTTTAGGATTGCTGGCAGCCGTGGTGGCAGCTCGCTACTTTTTGGGGTTTGGTCTTCCTATAGATTTACTACTTCAGAAATACTCCTAAGATTGAGCGCTCCTCCCACTTCCTCAATAAGTTCAGGGCCTGGATGCCGCGCTGATATTCGCTGCACTTATCGATCTCCGGTAGAGACGCGCTCGCACGGCGCGTGGGACGATCGATCGCACGCGCGAAATTTGGGGGGCATCCGAAACAGCCTAATCGTTGATTTGGGCAGCGTCACGGCCGTCGCCCGACTAGCCGGGGCACTCCCTCGGAGAAGTACCGGGGACGGACTGCCTGGTTCGAGATGTAGTGGATCGCGATCGCATCGGGAGAATTCGTCTCCTCTCCCATCTGGTACAAAGGCGGCAGTTGATTCCACCCGAACTCCCCCGCCATCAGCGCCAGCAGGGTCTGCTCTGCGAAATAATGGGCGCGCCATTCGGGCCTGTAGGCCCGCAGCATCCGCTCCATGAAGCGAAACTGTTCGTCCCCAAATTTGGGCAGAACCACCAGGCCGCCGTTGAACCTGGATTCAATGCGAGTCCCGCACCGCGCCTCCATTTCCTTGACCGGAGCGCATACCGTCACCCAGTCAAATTCGTCGCGGAAACTCGTGAGGGCGGGGCTGTTTTTGGCTGCTGCGCACTGTTCGAGAACCTCAGTCGGGCGATCGAAGACCAGGACATCGGAGTCTATACCAACCACTACTCGCGCCTGCTCTGACATATGGGAAGTAAGAAGTCGCGAACCGAAGAAGTGAGTGTGGAAGAAGCGGCGCAAGAATTCAAACTCGCTCCCGACTAACCGCTGCTCCACCAACCGCTCCGCCTCTTCAGGCATGATGAATCGGACGTGCGGAAAGAACTTCCGAAACCGCAAGACATCCTCCGGGGCGATCGAACCGTCCGATTGGATCGCCGGGGTTATCTTGCCCTCCCCCCATCGCAGCAGGCTCCACAAGCTCCAGATTCCCATCGTTACGCTGGAATGACTGCAGAGCATATGAAGTTCGATATCTGATTCCACAGGAGTATCGATCGGATTGAGGACACCCTCGGACGCCAGTTGGTCGAGCAGGTTGCCCGCCCAACGATTCAGACTATCGAGCCGCCATTTGTAGCGGACTTCCCGATGTCCGCCGTCCAACAATACGTACTTTGTATCCGAGCTGCTTGCGAATCCTGTGCAGAAAGTTCTGGGGAGAAGGGGTCGCGTTCATCCTCTTTAATGGCTCCAGGCGCTTTACTGAATACCAGCTTAGATTGCTGTGACGATCGGTGTTGCAAAAAAATTCACACTCATCTAAGGCTCAAGGGGTGGGAGTGTTAATTACTCATTATCAAGCTACATTACCTGTTCGACTTCAGCAATTTCAGGGATGGCTTCGCGCAGGCGGCGTTCAATGCCCATTCTCAGGGTCATTGTGGAACTGGGGCAAGAGCCGCAAGCTCCTTGCAGTCTCAGGTGCACGACTGGGCCGTCGATTTCTACGAGCTCGACGTTGCCGCCGTCGGATATCAGGTAGGGGCGCATTTCATCGAGAACTTGTTCGACGTTATCTCTGGTTAGTGCTAGTGTCGTCATATTTTGCCTCTGTGATGATTTCTTGCAGTTGATGAAAGTTCGATCGTACCGTTACTTGCGGCTAAATCAAGTTTAGCCCGATACATTAATCGCAAAACCCGCTTTCAGCAAGAAAACGGATTTTGCAATTAATACCAGTTCCCAAAAGTAATGCAACTTTAGGATATTTTGCCAACCCGGGTTGTCATCAGTCATTGCCCATCGAAAATCCCCAATCGAAAATGGTATAACCTTAGACTACTGCTGGTTCTAGCAGTTTGACGTTAGAATAGTTAAACTCGGTTGTTGTCAGTTGACCTTTTTCTTTCGATCGCACTACTTGCTTGGTCATGACATAATAGTCGCCTATCTTGTCAAAGGTATCTTCAAATTCGAGTTCTCTGATGATTTCGTCGGTTTGGGGGTTGCGGAAAACGGCATCGTAGTGGCTGGCCAAAGAACCTTCCGGTGTCTCTAAGCTTTTGTGCGTGTCAATTACGAAAGCCATGCGGCCCATCACCCGGCTGACTTGACAAATTGAGAGACCTCGGATTTTATAATTCGATCCCATTGAGTCGCCTTGCACTAAAATATCCACAGCGTCGGTGCTGTCCTTCTCGCCTAGGGTGAAGCTATTTTTGCCGTGAGATTTTTCAAATGATGAGCGCTTGCGGTGGGTAACAATGTCCCGCATTTGGGTGTAAACGCTCTGCTTTACTTCCTCGTCTGCAATGCCCGTGACTTCCACGCTCATGTCTGGTTTGATAGAAACATGACCCGTATATACTTCGTCGCCCTGTTTGAGCTCAATATCGGCACTGTAACCGGGAAAGTTGGCATCCCAGGTGTAGCGGTGTTCGTAAGCAGCGCGAAACAAATCGCGAGCGTTGGCTGGCTCTGTCATAAATCCCTCTTTCTCTTGACACCCATCTAGTTTAGCTTAACCGCTCCTGTGTCCTGCATTCACCGCATAGGCGGGTTGCCGACTCTCGCCCGAGCACTGCTACCTCGGGTGCTGCTGGGCTGGCAATGCGATCGCCACAATAATTTAATTTCTGTGTCGGTTGCTATGATCTGAAAATAAAGTGACGAAATGGCAGGTGATTAAGATCGCGGTCGATCGCCAGATAGTCGTCTTAGTTATGGGTTATCTTAAAAAAACTTGTGTCCGCTTTTTAGAATTTGCACCTGTGGCAACTATCAGATTCCCCCATTAATAAAATGCTAGAAACAGTCTATAAATACTTAGAAATCTTGCAGGAACAAGCTAGCAAGTTGCCACCACCGCAACAGGCAATTTTAACAAAAACTGTGGCAGATTTATCAAATTCTTTGCAGTCCATGGCAGCGGGCCGCCAGTTTGAAAGCGCGACAAATAACGCGGCAAAGCTGGTTGAACTCGAAAAATCAAATCGCCTCTTGGAACGCACAGTCGCGCAGCAAGCATCGCAACTCAGAAAGCTACAGGAGCAGTTGAACCAAGAAGTCAGCCAGCACCGCAGAGACAATCAAGCATTAACTAAAAGCGAAGCCAAACTGCAAGCTCTGCTGCGCAATTCTCCGGATCTAATTAGCATTGTCGGCGCCGACGGGCGAGTCCGATACCACAGCCCAGCCCTACAGCGGATTTTGGGTTACAACCCAGAAGAAAGAATTGGCAAGTTTCACGGCGAGTTAATCCATCCAGACGATTTGCTGGCTTGGCAGGGGTATTTTGGCAAGTTGCTAGAATATCCTGGAGTTGGGGGGCCGATCGAATATCGGAAACGCCACGCTGACGGTTCTTGGATCTACTTGGAGGCGATGGGCAACAGTTTGCTTTACGATTCTAGCGTGCAGGGAATCGTAATTAATTCGCGGGAAATCGGGGAACGCAAGCAAGCACAAATCGCAGTCCGAGAGTCGGAACTGCACTACAGAGTTATGTCGCAAATTACTTCGGATTTTGCCTATTCTTTTAAGGGACTGCCAGACGGCAAGTTTGCCTGCGAGTGGGCGACAGAAGCTTTTGAGCGCTGCACTGGCCGCGTTCCTCAAGAATTAGAATCGTTTGGTTGGTGGAACTCCGAACTGGTTCATCCCGACGATAGGGAAATATTAATTAAACAATTAGAAGGCTGTACTTTCAGCCGCACGGGAGCCAATGAGTACCGCATTATCAATCAAAAAGGTGAAGTGCGCTGGGTGCGGGACTGCTGGCAAGCGGTGTGGGACCAAACTGAAGGACGGGTTGTCCGTTTGTGGGGCGCTTGTCAGGAAATTACCGCTAGCAAGCAAGTAGAATTGAAACTGCAACTCGTTAACCAAGTAATGATAGCGCAGATGGCATCGGCGCCGCTGGCGATTAACTGTACCACCAATGACGGCAGTACCGTTGTCTGGAACCGCGCCGCCGAACAACTTTTTGGCTGGACTGCGGCTGAGGTTTTGGGGCAACCTTTACCGAATATTCCTGAAGGCAAAAAGCAGGATTTTTACGCGCTGCTGAAGTCTGCGGGTAATGGCAAACTGCAAAACGGTTTGGAATTGTCTTTGTTGAAAAAAGACGGTAGTTCGATCGATGTTTGGCTTTGGGCCGCACCCGTGCGAGATGCAGGCGGCGAGACACTCGGCAGTATCAACATATTTTCTGACCTTTCAGAACGCCAGCGCATAGAGGAGGAGCGCCAAAAACTAGCAGCGCTGAAAAATATGGAAGAACCTTTTTGGGCGCGCTATGTCAGCCCTGCAAAAACCAAGAAAAAAAATGGCGATACGTAATTCTCTCAAGCACAAGTAAAAAATATTCAAAGTGCGAAACTGCAATCTTCTGCTGGCGAGATCGTTTCCGGTAAAATAACCTATTTGATAGGGGTGGTTCGAGCGGACATAATATGATAAATACACCCCGACACTACGTTTAGTAGTTGGTATGCTGTGCTGCACAAAACCCTAATAACATAAAAATAATTGAGTAACCAGCCACTGAATTTATTCATGGAATCTATAGATGCAAGTGTCTGATTTTCCAGGCAGAAGAGTTGCCTCCAGGGTAAATATTCGACTTTTTGAATGCGGGGCTGGCCTCTTTACTTGTGTCCAGATTCCTCCTTACTCCTGAGAGTGTCTAACTCTGAGTGAGTCTGGCAAGCTTCACTTAACTGAATGTAATCTAAGACATTACCAATTACCTTAGAAAGGTGGAGAGCCGAACGGTGAGCTTCTTCGATAAAAGCTCTCTCCTCTATTGGATCGTCCGCCATATCATCTACAGTTAGTTGAAGATAGCCGATGATGTGATTTAGGGGAGTGCGAATCTCGTGGGATGCGCTCAATAAAAATTGCTTTTTGAGCTGGGATAGTCCTTGTAGTCGCTGGCTGTTCTGTTGATAGAGGGTGGCAAGGGCGATCGCACTTCCGACTTGATCGGCAAGTTCTTGTGCGAATTCGATTTGGCATTCACTCCAAGCTCGATCGGCATTACCCTGCGCCGACGATTCGCCCTCGCACCGATGCAAGCTAATTATGCCGTTAGGTTGTTCTTGATAAGCAGTAGCAACCACTAGCACCGACTGCCGCTCAAAAAGATCGTCGGCTTTAAAGGACTCTATTACTACCGGTTCGAGGGTAGCCAGAGCTTGAATGAAATGAGGTGCTGCTGTGAGCGAGATTTCCATTCCCAGCATTGGTAGAAATGGTTCTTGGCAGTATTCAGCAGCCACTTTGACTTGCAGGCTAGAACTTGGATAGGGACAAATGATGCAGCGGCTGACGCCTAGTGTGTGTCCCAGAGTGTTAACTGTTTGCTGCCAAATGGTATCGAGATCCAAAGTTCGACGAATCTTTCTGCCAATTTGGAGTAAAAGTTTTTGCGATTGAGCTGATATTTGCTGATTCATAGCAACCCTTTTCTACGAGACTGGCAAAAGTTTACCACCCCGCCAACAGAGCAGGAATTTACTGCATTTGCCAGCAGCAGGCTGTCCTACTTGGGACTTACGTAATTACACTTAAATTTTGCCACACTCAGTCAAAGATTACTAAGTAGTCCCGGTGTCTTTACAATATCTTTATGATTCTCACATAGAACAGAGAGTGTCAAGTTTTATTAATAATCCTTTACATTAGGGATTTGGAAGCTGAATCAGTGGTATGAGTTAGCATTAAGTTATTGTAAAGTCGGCGATTGGCGGGGGTTTACTCGGCGGTGTCAGCCCCCAGGGGACAGATAAAGATTAGGTGTTATCCCTAACCCTCCGAATGCCACTGATGCTAATTCTGCGTGGGGTCTGGAAGTGGCGGGGGCGCTCGGTCTGAGTCCAAAACACCTAAGGAGGGAGTTTGGCAGCGGATAAAGTAAAAATTGATACTGTGAACGGTATATAACTCTGTTAATAGGAAAATTGCCAATTATCGATGACCTTTATTCACGAAACGGAAGTCATGGATACACTGATATAGCAATTCTTCAGTGAGTGGGTACAGATTGGGAAAAAGGTAATTGGTAATTGGGAAAAAGGTAATTGGTAATTGGGAAAAAGGTAATTGGTAATTGGGAAAAAGGTAATTGGAATTGGGAATTGGGAATTGGGAATTGGGAATTGGGAATTGGGAATTGGTAAGACAACTGGCGAGTACAGAAGAGAAAGTTGAGAACCGCTACCGCTGTTTTTTACCTCTTCCTGATTCCTGATTCCCTCTTGCTTCTTCCTGAGAAGCTCGGACTTGTGACCTCGGACTTCTGACTTCAACATCGATCCGTTAAATCTGTTAAATCCGTCAAATCCCTTACACTGCTTCGTTGCCGCACTTCCTTTAACGTCCCGATGACAAATTACCGATGACCGATAACAGATGACAAATTACCGATGACAAATTACCGATGACCGATAACAGATGACAAATTACCGATGACCGATGACCGATTACCGATAACCGATAACCGATAACCGATAACCGATGACCGATGACCGATGACCGATTACCGATGACCGATGACCGATGATTAATTTTTAAAGAGGGGTTCTTGATAAAGCGCCACAGTAAAAGTAACAGTAGATCCGAGTCCTTCCCCCATACTGTAAAAATTTACGGTACCCCCCATTGCTTCTACCAGTTTTTGAGAAATAGCCAATCCCAAACCGGTGCCGCCGTATTGCCTGGTACGAGCGCCGTCCACCTGAAAAAATGATTCAAATAATTTATCTTGCTTGTCGAGAGAAACCCCAATGCCAGTATCAGCGACTCGGATTTTGACGATTCCGGGGAACTCCTGGTTTTGAACGGTCACTTTTTTCTTAATAACTTCGGCACTGATGCGAATTCCCCCTTCCGTGGTAAATTTAATCGCATTTCCGGTGAGGTTCAAAATTACCTGAAGCAGGCGTTGGTAGTTGCCGTACACAATAATCTCGTCCTGGGAAGGGGGTGTTTGGATTTGAAATTGCAATCGCTTTTGCTGCACTTGAACCCGCGTAAAATTCTCAACTTGCTGCAACAGTTCGCCGAGTTTGACGGGAGCGAGGTCTAACTCCATTTTGCCAGCTTCGATTTTAGCGATATCCAAAATATCGTTAATCACATTGAACAAGTGTAACGCCGATCGATAAGCTTCTTCGATAAATTGGTGTGCTTCTTGCGGGTCATCTGCCATGCCGTCCATAAGCAGTTTCAGGAAGCCGAGGATGCCGTTGAGGGGGGTGCGGAGTTCGTGAGAAGTATTGGCAAGAAATTGACTTTTAAGTTGGGAAAGAGCGACGGCTTCGGCGCGGGCTTGTTCTAATTCTTGGTAAAGTGTAGCGTGGGCGATCGCGCTGCCGACTTGAGCGACTAACTCGCGGGCGAATTCGAGTTCGACAGCACTCCATGGAGGGGAATTGCCGCAGCGGTGCAAACATATCAGGGCATTGGGTTGGTCTTCATAGGAGGTAGCTGCTACGAGCACGGAATGCCGATCGAACCGATCGGCGACGGGGGAGGCGTAATCGACTGCTACGGGTTTTAAGGTGGCTAAAGTTTGAATCCACCCGGGCTGTTCGGCTGCGCGCAGTTCTAGTCCGAGCATCGAAGAGTAAGCTTCTTGGCGGTACTCAGCTACTACTTTAAAAGTTTTCGATTGGAGATTTTCGATTTGATCGGAGGAAAGCGGGGGCGATCGATCGCTGGCAATTGACTGTTGCAATTCGGCTGCTGGGTCTGGATAATTTTGCTGATTTTCCGGGCCAAGGAATGGGGAGGATTCGAGATTTTCGCGGGGTTTTTTGGAGGAACAGATGATGCAGCGGCTGGCGTTCAAGACTTGACCCAAACTGTTAACCGTTTGCTGCCAAATTGTCTCTAAGTCGAGGGTTTTGTGCAGGTTTTGAGCGATTTGGGAGATGATTTTGCGGTCGATTTCCAAAGAGGGAGAAAGCGCTCTACCGATGAGGCTCGCTGGATACAGTATTTGTTGGCGGGCCTTTGAGGGGGATGGCAAAGCTTTATCGGGCATGAATTCTGGGGAATCTGGCGGCCTGGAAGCGGGTTTGTCAGACAGCAGCCTTCCCATAACTAAGACTTTTGCAGCTTTGCCGTTGGAGTCGATCGCCGGAGTGAGTGTCAAATCGAACAGAAAATATTGTCCGGCGTGGCCAAATGGATAGCTGAACCGTTGCGGGACGAGGGTTTCGAGCACCCGCCGCAGCCGGTCGAGATAAGGTGCAGGGGCGATGGGTTGCAGGGTTTCGCTGAGGGGGCGATCGACAATTTTTTCTGGTGTGAGGTTGTACTGCTCGGCTTTTTGCCAGTAAAAAGATAGATATCGACCCCTTGCGTCTTGGGTAAATACTAATTCTGCCCCTAACTCTTGAAAAAAGGCTGTAGAGGCGAGGCTCGATCGCCGGAAATCTGTGTTAGAGTCCATCAGAGTAGGGGATAAAAGTAGTTCTGATTTTTGAATCTTAAGTTTTTCTAGTAGATGTTGAAGTCAGAAGGCTTTAGTTATCGTCGCGATAGAAGGCTTTAGTTATCGTCGCGATAGAAGCACTCGACGGTATGGGGAAAGAGCCATTAAGAACCGGATGTCGGGCGCGGTTGCTATAATTCTCAACTCCAGCCTCAAAATTGTTTTGGGCTTCGACCGTTAAGTTGTGAGTTATCGCAGAAGGAAGAAGTCCAGCAGGTCGGCGGAATAAGGAAGAAACAATATAAGAGTTCATATTTGGGAAATTAAGAACTTCCTCACCGTCGGGCGCGGTTGCTATCTTAATTAACTAAAAAGTTGTTGTCTTTTTAATTAAAAATTTCACAGCTCGCCACTCACTATTCACAACTTTTTTATGCTTCTACCCTTTCGTTTTGACTTATTAATGAACTAAAAAAATATTAATTATTTAATTCAAAACTCTAGTCTAAACTCACAACTATTTGTGGTCAGCCGTTTTGGGTAATTAACAAATCCAAATTCAGATTTAGGAATTAGTGGTCTGCACAGATTAACGATCGAGTTTGAAAAATCGGCGAAAATTCAAGGCCCGAAACAACTCAAGTCGGGGACGGGCGATTCCCTTCGGGATAGCTTCGCTTCACGCATTTTTGCCGTCACAAGAGAAGAGTTCCCAGGTTGTGAGTTAACCCTGATTGCTCCGAACAACCTGTATTTCGCCCGCGCGATCTGCTGTCCTCTCAAAGCCGGAGATCGCGCGGTCGAAATTTCACAGCCCGCAATTTCACAGCCATGCAGATTTGCGCCCGCCGTCTCGGGGTTTGAGAGGACAGAACATCAGTCGTTCCACTCGCCGCGGGGCGGGACTGGCGGGTTGCGGCGCAAACTCATAGCCTGATCGTCTTCGCGGCGCTCGCCTCTGAGCCACTGCTTGATTGCTGTTTCAATGACTTTGCTGGGGTCATTTGTCAAGTGCTTAATTTGGTCTAGCAGTTCAGAATCTATATGGATAGACAGTTCCACTTTTTCTGACGAACTGTGGGAGGGTATACTTGAGTCGCTCATAGTTAAAAAATCCTAGTTTTAATTCTTAAGTTTCAATTCCTTCTAGGAATTTACGCCTTTTTGTTTTGAAGGAAGTGTTTTGAAGGAAGTGATGGCCGACCTCTAGTAGAGATGCACAGCGGATGAAAACTTATATTTTTTACAGCCTTACCGTCCCGCTTCCGTCATTTGACCAAATTATCTGCTTCTTGTCAAGCGCTAGCAACTTTTCACCAATATTTTTAAGTTGGCTCACGCCCTTTGTAGAGCAACCTGACCCCAAAAATGGATACCGTGCCACGTACAATCGTCGTGAGCCGCCCAAAATTTTAGACCCGAGTTCGTGCTCGCTGATTCACAGCGCTGCTTTGTAAATCTAAAATCGTCAGGGCTCCGTCGGGACTCTCCTGAGCGGCGACTCTACTTAGCGCTGCTTAGGAGAGTCGCGCCGAAGTCTCGCGCCGAGCCGTCTCAAATCGAAAATCTTCAATGCCCCAATCGACTGACTGGGCTGGAGGTTTGAGGACGGATGTTGGCGATCGGCAATATTCCCAACCGTTCAACAGCTTTTTGTATAGCCACAGAGAGAAAAGTTTTTTTCTTGGAGTGCATCTTGGCTGGAGTCAAGGGACGAACATAGCATAAACATAATGGATCTGTCAACCCACCGCCGAGAAAAAATTAAATTCTATTTAAGTCTCTAAATGACTATAAATGATTGTAGATTGAATGAAGTTTTATAATACAACAAAAGTCAATCTTTGGCCGATAGGTTTTATGACAAACGTTCCTGTATCTCGCATTCGTAATTTTTCGATTATTGCTCACATCGACCACGGAAAATCCACTTTGGCCGATCGGCTGTTGCAGGCGACGGGAACTGTGCAAGCACGGGAGATGAAGGAGCAGTTTTTAGACAATATGGATATCGAACGCGAACGTGGCATTACGATCAAGCTGCAAGCGGCTCGGATGAATTACACTGCCAAGGACGGTCAGGAGTACGTGCTGAATCTGATCGACACTCCCGGACACGTTGACTTTTCCTACGAGGTTTCGCGATCGCTCGCTGCTTGCGAAGGGGCGCTGCTGGTGGTAGACGCATCTCAAGGCGTGGAAGCACAAACCTTGGCAAATGTCTACCTTGCCTTGGGAAATAATTTGGAAATTATTCCGGTTCTAAATAAAATTGACCTGCCAGGGGCGGAACCGGAACGGGTAAAAGGGGAAATTGAAGAAATTATCGGTCTGGACTGTAGCGGGGCGATTGAGGCTTCTGCTAAGGAAGGAATTGGTATTGATGAGATTTTGGAGTCGATCGTCGAATTGGTGCCGCCGCCGCAGGATACTGTTGACAAACCGCTGCGGGCGCTAATTTTTGACAGTTATTACGATGCTTATCGCGGGGTAATTGTGTATTTCCGGGTGATGGACGGAAGTGTCAAAAAGGGCGATCGGGTGTTGTTAATGGTTTCGGGGAAGGAATATGTCATCGATGAATTGGGCATCCTGTCACCGACGCAAGTACAAGTAGATGAACTGCACGCGGGGGAAGTTGGTTATCTGGGCGCGGCAATTAAAGCCGTAGCTGATGCTCGCGTGGGAGATACGATTACTTTGGTCAAAAAGCCGGCACCCGAGCCTTGGCCGGGTTATACGGAAGCAAAGCCGATGGTGTTTTGCGGCTTGTTCCCGATCGATGCCGACCAATTTCCCGACTTGCGGGAAGCTCTCGAAAAACTCGAACTCAACGATGCGGCGCTTTCTTACGAACCGGAAACTTCGAGCGCGATGGGATTTGGTTTCCGCTGCGGTTTCTTGGGTTTGCTGCACATGGAAATCGTGCAGGAAAGATTGGAGAGAGAGTACAATTTGGATTTGATTGTTACGGCTCCTTCTGTGGTTTATCAAGTCACAACAATTAAAGGAGAAGTGCTAACAATTGACAATCCGAGTCACTTGCCAGATCCTCAGTATCGGGACAAAATTGAGGAGCCTTACGTGCGGGTAGAAATGCTGTCGCCGGAAACTTATGTGGGCGCGCTGATGGAACTGTCTCAAAGTCGGCGGGGCATTTTTATGGATATGAAGTATCTGAGTCAGGGGCGCACTACGCTGGTTTATGAGTTGCCTTTGGCTGAGGTGGTGACTGACTTTTTCGATCAGATGAAATCGCGATCGCGCGGTTATGCGAGCATGGAGTATCACCTGATCGGTTATCGCGAAAATCCGCTGGTGAAACTGGACATTTTAATTAATGGCGATCCGGTTGATGCTTTGGCGATGATCGTACACCGGGATAAGGCTTACAATGTGGGCCGCGGGTTGACGGAAAAACTCAAGGAGTTGATTCCCCGCCACCAATTTAAGGTGCCGATTCAAGCGACAATTGGCGCTAAGGTGATTGCGAGCGAGCATATTCCGGCTTTGCGGAAAGATGTGTTGGCGAAGTGTTACGGCGGCGATATCTCGCGGAAGAAGAAGTTGCTGCAAAAGCAGGCGAAGGGTAAGAAGCGGATGAAGTCTGTGGGTACTGTGGATGTGCCGCAGGAGGCTTTTATGGCTGTGCTTAAGCTCGATCGGGATTCGTGATGCGTGTAGGGGCGATCGCAGGGGCGATCGTCCCGATCGTCTGTTTCCCATTTAAATTCTATATTTGGGACGGGATCGCGTGCCCATCCCACAAGAAAAAGCAATTGTGGGACGGGCTCGCGTGCCCGTCCTAGCTTTTGGACGCACGGGTGGCCAGAAACCGGGTTTTTTTACGAAAATCCAGAGGTTCGAGTCCGTAGAATTGGTAAAAACCCGGTTTCTTTGGTTTGGGAGTGCGATCGCCCTAAAGAGCGAGCAAGCCAGTTATAATTAAGGCATAATTGTTACTTGAATTTACTCTTATGAATACTCAAATATTACTAAAACCCTCGGCAAAATTAGGTGATTTTTCCTTGACAGTCCTCATAGAAGAAACAGAGGGAAAGTATCAGGCGATCGTGTTGGGTTTGCCCGACTGTAAAGCCCAGGGGAATACTCGCTCCGAGGCTATTACTAATATTAGCAGAGTTTTGGGCGATCGGTTAGCAAAAGCCGAACTCATTTCTCTGGAAATTCAACAACAAAAAGCGGATGTTCCCGGTTTGACAGTCCTCATGGAACAGGAAACAGAGGGAAATTATCAGGCGATGGTTCTAGGTTTGTCTGACTGTAAGGCTCAGGGGAATACTCGCGAAGAAGCTCTTGCAAATATTAGCAGCATTTTGGGCGATCGCTTAGCAAAAGCCGAACTTATTTCTCTGGAAATTCAACAGCCAAAACCAGAGCATCCGTGGATGAAGTTTGCTGGTATGTTCAAAGACGATCCGCAATTCGATGATATGCTGGAAGATATACAAGCTCTTCGTCGCGAGCGAGATGCAGAAATGGAAGAGTATTACCGGAAACTGGATGCGGAGGAAGCAGTTAAGTGAGTTTGTGGGTACTCGATACAGATCATGTTTCACTTTTTCAACAAAATCATCCTGTTGTAATTGAACGAATTAATGCCGTCAATCCTGAAGATATTGGTGTTACCATCATTAGACATCTCCCAAAACTCGCAAAGCTTATCTGGGAAAGGCTTTGCGAATTATAACTTCTCAAAAATCTCTACCT
>NZ_JAUBVK010000039.1:0-65572 GCF_036705795.1 Microcoleus sp. ARI1-B5 | reverse complement strand
GGCTTCTGCCTGCGTCAGATCGAAATCGCCCGTTTAGTCGGCATTCGCCCTTACAACGCCCTAGCATTCACCGGCCCCATCGCCGTGTTTGTATCCGTGTTCCTGCTTTACCCCTTGGGTCAATCAGGCTGGTTCTTCGCCCCCAGTTTCGGCGTAGCAGCAATTTTCCGCTTTTTGTTATTCCTGCAAGGCTTCCACAACTGGACGCTCAACCCCTTCCACATGATGGGCGTTGCAGGCATCTTGGGCGGCGCGCTGCTGTGCGCTATCCACGGTGCAACCGTGGAAAACACCTTGTTTGAAGATGGCGAAGGTGCTAACACTTTCCCAGCCTTCAACCCAACTCAGTCAGAAGAAACCTACAGTATGGTGACAGCTAACCGCTTCTGGAGCCAAATCTTCGGAATTGCGTTCTCCAACAAGCGTTGGTTGCACTTCTTCATGCTGTTCGTGCCCGTCACAGGCTTGTGGATGAGCTCCATTGGCATCGTCGGTTTAGCATTAAACCTTCGCGCCTACGACTTCGTATCACAAGAATTGCGCGCTGCTGAAGATCCTGAGTTTGAAACGTTCTACACTAAGAACATTCTGCTTAACGAAGGCATTCGTGCTTGGATGGCTCCGACCGACCAACCCCACGAAAACTTCATCTTCCCTGAAGAAGTTCTGCCTCGCGGTAACGCACTTTAAAAAAATCAGGATTTGGATTTCAGCTTAATTTTTTTAAATTCAAATTGAAATCCAAATCCCAATTCCCCCCGCAGGTACTCCCGTGCCCTACTGGGGAACAAAAAAACCCGAAATCCAAAAACTAACATCATTGGAGGTTCTACCGCGTGGTAACGCTCTCTAATTCCTACGCAAGCGGTCGCGACCAAGAATCCTCCGGGTTCGCTTGGTGGTCTGGCAACGCTCGTTTAATCAATCTCTCTGGCAAACTGCTGGGCGCACACGTCGCTCACTCTGGTTTGATCGTTTTCTGGGCCGGAGCAATGACTTTGTTTGAAGTCGCTCACTTTATCCCAGAAAAGCCCATGTACGAACAGGGCTTAATCTTGATGCCCCACATCGCTACTTTGGGTTGGGGCGTCGGCCCCGGCGGTGAAGTCACTGATATCTTCCCGTTCTTCGTAGTCGGCGTTCTTCACTTGATTTCATCTGCTGTTCTCGGTTTGGGCGGCATTTATCACGCCGTTCGCGGCCCGGAAGTTCTCGAAGAATACTCTTCGTTCTTCGGCTACGACTGGAAAGACAAGAACCAGATGACCAATATCATCGGCTACCACCTGATTCTGTTGGGATGCGGCGCTCTGCTGCTCGTAGCTAAGGCCATGTTCTTCGGCGGTGTCTACGACACTTGGGCTCCGGGCGGCGGCGACGTGCGTATCATCACGAACCCCACTCTGAATCCGGCTGTGATTTTTGGCTATTTGGTTCGCTCTCCTTTCGGTGGCGAAGGCTGGATTGTCAGCGTCAACAACATGGAAGACATCATCGGCGGTCACATCTGGCTGGGCCTGATTTGTATCGCTGGCGGTGTTTGGCACATTTTGACCAAGCCTTTCGGCTGGGCTCGCCGCGCCTTAATCTGGTCTGGCGAAGCTTACCTGTCTTACAGCTTGGGTGCTTTGTCCCTGATGGGCTTCATCGCTTGCTGCTTTGTCTGGTTCAACAACACTGCTTACCCTAGCGAATTTTACGGCCCGACGGGCCCGGAAGCTTCTCAAGCGCAAGCTTTGACCTTCCTGATCCGCGACCAACGCTTGGGTGCTAACGTCGGTTCTGCACAAGGCCCTACCGGTCTGGGTAAATACCTGATGCGCTCTCCTACTGGCGAAATCATTTTCGGCGGTGAAACGATGCGTTTCTGGGATTTCCAAGGCCCTTGGTTGGAACCCTTGCGCGGTACTAACGGTTTGGACTTGAACAAAATCAAGAACGATATTCAGCCTTGGCAAGCTCGCCGCGCGGCTGAGTACATGACTCACGCTCCTTTGGGTTCTTTGAACTCTGTGGGCGGTGTGGCGACTGAAGTTAACTCGTTTAACTTCACTTCTCCTCGTTCTTGGCTGTCCTGTTTCCACTTTGTGATGGGTTTCTTCTTCTTGGTCGGCCACTTGTGGCACGCTGGTCGCGCTCGCGCGGCTGTCGCTGGCTTTGAGAGGGGTATCGATCGCGAAAACGAACCAGTGCTGGGTATGCCTAATTTGGACTAATCGATCGAATTTATTTCTGATTTGATGGTCTAATCAAAAAAAGCTCCTGCTTGACGGCAGGAGCTTTTTTTGAGCAAATATCTGGAAAAAGTGGTGTTGCGGTCGATCGACCTTTCTCTGAATAATTATCCAACTCTGGAAACTTGACAATTTTAATGACTTCGGGTAAAGAACTTGCAACGCAGGCTCTACAAAGTTTATATTGAGAGTACAAAAGTTTTCATCGCACAAAATTGAACTTTGCAATGCGAAGTAGCAGTGTGAACGCAGCTCGCTAGCGGTGCAAAACTAATCGACGATCGCCCTGCTGGGTATTCATATTTTATTAAATAGCTGTGCTTGCCGAATGTTATAACACGCACAAAGTTTTTCAGTCAGTTAATGTTATTGCTGAGACAGCAAAAAATTAAGAATGGATTCATTAAAGCTCCAAAATGTCAAGGTGAGTTACGATCGAGCAAATTTACTCTCGCGCATCGCCAACCGCATTCGCCGCTCTCTAGAACTCCCAGAAATTCTGGGCGCCACAGCAGCGGAAGTTCAATCCTTCTTGGGAACAGACAGAGTAAAAATCTACAAATTTCATAGCGACGGCAGCGGTGAAGTGATTGCCGAATCCATTAACAACAACCGCTTGCCATCTTTATTGGGGCTGCATTTTCCAGCAGACGATATTCCGCCTCACGCCCGCGAACTGTTCGCGCAAGTACAAGTGCGATCGATCGCCGATATCGATTCCGGGCTGCTAGGCCAAAGCCCCCACCGCGACGCGGTTTCCGGCGAACGGCTGCCCGATGAAGTGCGGTACAGGACGATCGACCCCTGCCACGCTGAATACTTGACTGCACTGGGCGTCAAGGCTTCCTTAGCCGTACCAATTTTTCACGGCCAAGAATTCTGGGGGTTGTTGGTATCTCACCACTCCGAGTCCCGGATGGTGGCAGAAGACGAACTGCAAGGCATTCAGATGGTGGCAGATCAGCTCGCCGTCGCCATAGCTCAATCAACCCTCCTGGCGCGAGCGAGGGCGAAAGCTCAGCGGGAAACAGCAGTCAACCGCGTCGCCGCAGCCCTGCACTCCCAGCCGGCGATCGAACTGCAAGCAGCTTTAGCAGAATCTGTAGCTGCACTAGACGCAGCCGGTGGCAGGCTGTGCATTTTCCACAGCAGCAAGACAACGAGTTTAGTTCCCAACTCGGACAATTCCACTCCGGTACTCAAAGTCTACACTTGCGGCTCAGGGCCGAGGATGCAAAATTCGGCAAAATACCAGCAGGTAGAGCAATACAGCGTCTGGCACGAATATTTTAAATCCGGCGAGCAACAGGTTTGGGCAATTCCCGACTTGTACAAAATTAGCAGTTTGAGAAGCCTGCAACCTGCATTTCGATCGACCAAAATTCGCAGCATTTTAATCGTACCGCTCAGAACCCGCCAGCAAATATTCGGTTACTTGAGCATTTTTAGAGAAGAATTTGACACCGAAACTCTCTGGGCCGGACAGTTGGATGCCGACGGGCGGCTCGCCCAATCTCGGATATCTTTTGAAGCGTGGAAACAGTCAAAAACCGCCCAAATTCGCGAATGGCAGGCTGAAGAAATTGAATTGATCCAAACTTTGGGCAGCCAATTTTCTCAGGCAATTAACCACTACCAACTCCACCAACAAATAGAGGCACTTAACGCTAATTTAGAAAATCAAGTTCAAGAGCGCACAGCTCAACTGCAACAGTTGACCCAACAGCAGCGAGTGCTGTTTGAAGTTGTGGCAAAAATGCGGCAATCCCTCGACTTGAACACGATTTTTAGCACGATGTGCCAGGAAGTCCGGCGGGCTTTAAATGCCGATCGCGTTGGGGTTTACCGCTTCGATCCCGCATCGGAATTTAACGACGGCGAATTCGTGGCAGAAGATGTTTTGCCAGATTTTCTGTCAGCAATGGCAGTCAAAGTGCACGATTGCTGCTTTGGAGAAAACTACGCCAATCTCTACTCTCAGGGGCGAGTTCACGCAATGTCGGACATTAAACAGGCCCGACTGCAAGATTGCTATGAGCAAGTATTGGAGCAATTTCAGGTCAAAGCTACTTTAGTTGCACCGGTTATGAAAGGCAAGGATCTTTGGGGGTTGCTGTGCGTGCACCAGTGTTCGGCTCCGCGCAACTGGGAATCTTCCGAAATTAATTTTGCTACCCAAATTTCTGCTCAGCTCAGCATCGCGCTAGAACAAGCTGATTTGCTCGCTCAAACTCAGCAGCAAGCCGTTGATTTGCACTGCGCCGCCGAGCAGCAGCGGATACTGTTTGAGGTAGTTGCTAAGATTAGACAATCTCTCGATTTAGATACAATTTTTGGCACGACAACTACAGAACTGCGGCGGATTTTAAATGCAGACAGAGTTGGGGTTTATCGCTTCGCTCCCGGTTCAAAGTTTAATGAAGGCGAATTTATTACGGAAGATGTTTTGCCGGGTTTTGCTTCGGCAATGGATGTGAAAGTTCGCGATCATTTTTTTAGCGAAAACTATGCGACAAAATACAGTCAGGGACAGATTCAAGTGCTACCAGATGTCGAAAATGCTGGACTTTCAGACTGCCATGCTGCTCTTTTAGCTCAATTTCAAATTAAGGCGCAAATAATTATGCCGCTGATGAATGGCAGCGAACTTTGGGGTTTGCTGTGCATACACCAGTGCGACGGTTCCCGCAATTGGAACTCTTCGGAAATCCAGTTTGCGACGCAAGTGGGATCTCAGTTGAGCGTAGGATTAGAACAAGCAGATTTGCTCGCTCGAACGCGGCAGCAAACGATCGATCTCCAGTGGGCCGCCGAGCAACAGCGGATACTGTTTGAAGTGGTTGCCAAGATTCGGGAATCTCTCGATATCGACGCGATTTTTAAGACGGCAACTCAAGAAGTTTGTCAGTTTATGCAAGTCGATAGAATTGCTGTCTATCGCTTTAATCCTGATTGGAGCGGCCAATATGTTGCCGAGTTTGTGAAAGATGGCTGGATAAAATTGGTAGGGGAAGGTATCAATACGGTTTGGGAAAATACTTATTTGCAGGAACACCGAGGCGGCAGGTATCTCAATCATGAAACTCTAGCGGTTGACGATATCTATCAAGCTTGTCACTCGGAGTGTCACTTCGCTATTTTAGAGCATTTTCAGGTGAAGGCTTATGCGATCGCGCCG
Source organism: Microcoleus sp. ARI1-B5 (assembly GCF_036705795.1). Classification (NCBI taxonomy): domain Bacteria; kingdom Bacillati; phylum Cyanobacteriota; class Cyanophyceae; order Oscillatoriales; family Microcoleaceae; genus Microcoleus; species Microcoleus sp. ARI1-B5. The sequence continues at coordinate 60,160 of NZ_JAUBVK010000039.1, read as the reverse complement.
ATTTTTGTGGGACAAGAAATTTGGGGTTTGCTGGCCGCGTATCAACATTCGGGGCCGCGCTGCTGGGAAAGCTCAGAAGTTAAGTTTTTAGCTCAGATTGCCAATCAGTTGGGCGTAGCTATCCAACAAGCCGATTTGCTGGATAAAACCAGGCGCCAAGCAGCACAAATCGCTCAAAATTTAAAGGATTTGCAGCAAACTCAAGCTCAATTGATTCAGACTGAAAAAATGTCGGGTTTGGGGCAACTGGTGGCCGGCATTGCTCACGAAATTAACAATCCAGTTAATTTTATTTACGGAAATCTCAATCACGCTACTGATTATACTGAGAACTTGCTGAGTTTGCTGGAACTTTACCAGCAGCAATATCCCGATTCTAGTCCTGAGATTGGCGAATTGACCGAAGAGATTGACTTGGACTTTCTGCTGGAAGATTTGCCGAAGTTGCTATTGTCTATGAAGGTGGGAGCCGATCGCATCCGTCAAATAGTTCTGTCTTTAAGGAATTTCTCTCGTCTTGACGAAAGTCAAATGAAGGCGGTTGATATTCACGAGGGCATTGACAGCACGCTGTTAATTTTACAGCACAGGCTGAAATCTAATGCGGACAGTGCAAACATTGTGCTAGTGAAAGAATACGGCATTTTGCCTTTGGTTGAGTGTTATGCTGGACAGTTGAATCAGGTGTTTATGAATGTACTGGGAAATGCGATCGATGCTTTGCAATCGGACAAGGTGAACGATCGCAAATCTGTGGCTCCTCAAATTAAAATCTCTACTGCGGTGGGTAAACTTAATGGCAATGTTCCTAGCGCCGTGATTCGGATTTCTGATAACGGTACGGGAATTTCGGAATCTATGAGAAAACGCATATTTGACCCTTTTTTCACGACTAAGGCAGTGGGAAAAGGTACTGGATTGGGCCTGTCAATTAGTTACCAAATTGTGGTAGAAAAACACGGCGGTGTTTTAAAATGCAGTTCGGAATTAGGGAAAGGTACTGAGTTTGCGATCGAGATTCCGATCCGACAGCAGCCAGCAGTCCTTAGTCATTAGTCATTATTGTAACATCCAGCCAACAGTCAACAGTCAACAATCACGGACGCTGCAACCAGAATTGATATAATTAATCTGCGTTAATCTGTGTTAGTCTGCCCTCATCTGCGGTAAAAAAAAGAGAATGTATTAACCGCAGATGACAAGGGATTGACGCTGATTCACGCGCTTGTCGAGAAGAGATATATGACTAATTCCCATGCTAACAGATTTGGAATCAGGCTCGATCGTGCGTATGCGATCGCATAGCCGCCTTGCGGCATCGCGTGTGACAGTTGCCTAAGTCCTGATGCCAAAAGATGCCTATGTGAAATACCCAAACTAAAGGGAATACCGTTATAGTTCGGGCTTCGTGTCTCGTTTGCCGTTGCTCTGTTGGGTATCCCATTGCTGGGTATTCGTCACCCAAGACGATCCGAGTCTGACACAGCATCTCTGGGCTTTTACACCCTTTATCCCTTCCTAGGGAACCCACGCAGAAACCCTGTTTCCCAAGGCAAAAAACTATTTCGTACAACAAACATGGATTATATTTCACAACAGGGCGTACCTTGTCAACCAGCGGTCTGTTCTTTCCCCCTTTCTCTCGCAGTTGTCCAAGGCCAAGCATCTTACTGCTACTGTAGCCTGTTGTTTGCAGTCGAGTGGGTGGGTCGCAACCACTTATATTTTACACGTTTTTTGCTAGAGAAATAGGAACTTGTCGATCTTTTTCACAAGCCTTGCTTGGCTTATATCCCGACGCCCAATTGAGTACAATTACAGCGCGGGACTTACGCCAAAAGAGTTAATTGACTTTTATAGATTAGTTTCGCTATGCTTGTAGTTCTTGTTGGAGAGTATTCTTGACACGATCGTACTCAACCTCGATTTGAGCCAAAAGGGTTGAGGCTCGATCGAGTTCACCAGAGGTACTCATAACTTCTAACGTTTTACAAAGCTGGGCCAGAGGAGCCGCGCTTAGGTTCGCACTACTGCCTTTGAGGGTGTGGGCCGATCGGTTTAGGGTTTGAGTATCCGCTTGGGCGATCGCTAATTTCATAGCTTGTAGCAACTTTACGGCTTCCTCCAAGTAGCAGTTCGCCAGCAAGCTCAAAATCTGGGTTGAATCTTCATCTATGCTGCTACAGAAGGCTTGCAGTTCTGCAAGGTTAACCGCTGGCACATCAATTTCTGGCTTGTTGCTATCTGATTCCTCCTTTTGGGCCTGCTGCTGTTCCGGGTTGGGTGGACACTGACTCAGCGCTTGGATGAGAGCCTCTACTCGAATTGGTTTACTGATATAGTCATTCATGCCAGCATCCAGACAAAGCTCGCGATCGCCCTGCATGGCATTCGCCGTCATTGCAATAATCCGGGGACGAGCAGGAGCCGGCCACTCCTGGCAAATACGACGGGTGGCTTCTAGCCCATCCATCTCTGGCATTTGTACATCCATCAGCACTACATCATAAGGCTGGCGGTGCAGGGCTTCCAAGACTTCCAATCCATTGGCAGCAACATCCGCCCGATACCCCAAACGATCTAACAGCAGCAGTGCCACCTTCTGATTCACCAGATGATCTTCTGCTAACAGAATGCGGAGGGGAAGTCTTTCACCCAGTTTAATATCATCCTCAACAGCGCTAGGGGGCCGCTGTTGAACTTTTGTCGGTTGAGCTTGTAGCACATGGATCAGTATTTGATAAAGGTGGGATTGTTTGATGGGTTTGCTTAAACAAGCCGCAAAGTGGGTGGAGAGCGCTGAAGAACTCGCTTCTGGGTAGCCCATTGAAGTCAGCAACACTAGGGGTAAACGGTGGCACTTAGGAAGCTGGTGGATGGCTGAGGCGAGTGTCAGGCCGTCCATTTGTGGCATTTGCATATCTAAAATAGCGACATCAAAGGTTTCTCCACTCTCAAGCCAGTTGAGCGCTTCCACAGCCGATGGGGCAGCCAGACTCTGCATCCCCCAAGTCTGGGCTTGCAGCGTCAGAATTTGTCGGTTAGTGGGCTGGTCATCCACGATTAATAAACGCTTGCCAGATAGTTCAGGTAGCATTTCACTCGGTTCCGCTAACTCAGTAGCAACAGAGGATGCCACAATCGTGAAGTAGAAGGTAGAACCCATTGTGAGTCGATTGAGCTTAGCGGCTTGCCATTTTGGTGAAGGGGTTCCTCCGACGTGACCTCGGGTCTCAACCCACATCAGGCCGTTCATCATTTCACTAAGTCGCTTACTAATCGCCAGACCTAAACCTGTCCCTCCATACTGCCGAGTCGTCGAAGCATCTACTTGACTAAAAGACTTGAACAGTCGATCGAGCCGGTCTGCTGGAATACCAATGCCTGTGTCTTGAATGGCAAACTGGATTTCATACAAGCTTTCTGACAAGTTCCCTGACTCAGAAACCGCTTCGTCAGAATCAACTAGAGAGGCTTGCACCGAAATGGTAACTTCCCCAGTTTCGGTAAACTTAATCGCATTGTTGAGCAAGTTAACTAGAATCTGACGCAGACGGGTGACATCACCCAAAATGAAATTAGGAGTCTGAGGCCCGATCAGGTAGCCCAACTCAATATCCTTCTCATCTGCTTTAACTGCAAGTTGGTCGATCGCATTTTCTATGCAATCTCTCAAGCTCAAGGGATACATTTCTAGCTCTAGCTTGCCCGACTCAATTTTGGAGAAGTCCAGGATGTCGTTGATGATGCTCAGGAGGGTATCCCCACTATTGCGAATCGTCTCGATAAAGTCTCGCTGTTGAGTCTTGAGTTCTGTATCTAGCAGCAGTCCCGTCATGCCAATAACCGCATTCATCGGAGTGCGAATTTCATGGCTCATCATCGCCAGAAATTCACTTTTGGCTCGGCTCGCTGCTTCTGCTTCCCGTCTAGTTTGCTCCAGGGCAAAGTTTTTCAGAGTTAATTCTTCTCGTTGTCGAGTTTCTTGCTCTAGTAATTGGGCTTGAGCTAGGGCAATTCCTACTTGAGCCGCCACTGATTCTAGCAACTCCACTTGATCGGGAGTCCAACGACGGTAGCGATCGCACTGGTGCAAACAAATGGCACCATTCGCTTCTCCTTGGTAAGAAGTTCGCACTGCTAAAATGGATACCAATTTCAGGCGGGTACAAATTGAATGAGCACAGGTGAGCAATGAATCGCAATAGGCATCCGGAGTGGCGATCGCTTCATCTTGAGCCATCAACTGTTTTGTATAAGCAGGACTCGCGGCCAGAATGTCATGCTCGCCGCTGGGGGCAGATCCGGGTGCTAGATACTCTGCAACGACAGGAAACTGAGGCTGTGGATTGTCCTGGTATGTGCGAATTAAGCAGCGACTGACCCCAAAAGCTTGCCCAATCTGAATAGCAGCCGTTTCAAATATCTGCTGAGCATTGAGGCTTTGACGAATTTCTTGGGTAATTTGCTTCAGCAGTAGGGCTTTTTCCAATTGTCGCTGTAGTGCTTCTTCTGCCTGCTTGCGATCGCTAATATCCTTCATGAAGCAGTGATGCCCCACAAAGACATTTTGCTCGTCATAAGCAGAGACCATCACCAGTTGTTTATAGAAGATCGTGCCATTTTTTCGCATCCCCCTGGCTTCCACTTCGACTCTGCCGTCTCTCAACATCTGCTGATAAGCAGCCACCATCTTCTCAACATCTTCAGGATGAACGGTTCTTGGCCATTCCATCCCTAGCATTTCCTCTGGCTGATATCCGCAGATGGTGGCATAAGTTTCGTTAACGAAGATATAGCCTCCTTGAGGGTCGAGCCGAGAAATGCCTGCCACGGCATTTTCTAGCGCTGCACTCATTTGTTGCAGTTCCGCTTCGGCGCGTTTGCGAGCGCTAATTTCAATTAAAATGCAACCCACTGCTATAGGCTGCTCTGCATCCTTGAAAATGGGAAAGTGAGAAACGAGCCAGTAGCGCTTGGCACCCGTTTGACTGGATACTTCTGAACTCATTTCCAAGTTGATCGAAGGTTTTCCAGTCGTTAAAACCTGTTGTAACAGTGCATTCACGCCAGGAGCAAATTCCCCCAAAATATCATCGGTTGTCTTAACTAAGTGATCCTCTACAGGGTGGCCATTAATTTCAGCCAATGCCTCATTGATTTGTAAAAATCGAAACTGCCGATCGTGGATACACAGCCCCACCCCTGCTAGGGAAGCTCCTCTAAAGAAAGCATTCAATAATTGCTCTCTGGCTTGAATTTCCTGCTCTAAGTTTTTGCGCTCGGTAATATCGCTGTGAGAACCAGTCATACGGACAACTCTGCCCGCTTCATCCGAAAGCGCTTGCCCTCGAGCCAAAATCCATTTGTAGCTCCCATCCTTACAACGCATTTGAAATTCTGTACTATAAAAGGGAGTTTTGCCCTCAAAGTGATCTTGAATTACTTGCATCACCCAACCGAGATCGTCGGGATGAACTCGCTTGCTCCATTCATCCAGGTGATTAGGGATTTCATGGTCTTCGTAGCCCAACATCTCTTTCCAGCGAGCCGAGAAGAATACTTCATTGGTGTTGACGTTCCAATCCCATACCCCATCATTACTACCGCGTAGGGCGAGTTCCCACCGCTCTTCACTCGCTTGCAGAGCGACTTCTGCCTGATGGCGTTCAATTTCACTACCAATCCATTGAGCCATGAGCTTCAGTAATTCCAGATGGGCAGATTTAAAGCTGTGTGCACGGGGAGATTTACTAGAAAAGCTGAGGGTACTGTAAACTTTGCCTGCAACTAAAACTCGTGTACCAATATAAGCTTCTATCCCAAAGGCAAGATAGGCAGGATGGTAACGCCATTTTGAGGTGCCTGTATGTTCGATGGTTAGGGGTTCATTTGTGTCTAAAGCTTCACAGCACCAAGTTTGCTTAATATCAAAGACATCACCTGGTTTCAGGACTCGATCGGGCGATCGCGCCACCATCACCTCATAACGGTTATCTTGCACGCGAGCCAAGATGCCACTTTCAAGCCCAAAATTCTGACATCCCATGTCAATCAACGCTTGGATGCGCTGCTCAAAATTGAGATTTTGGGTAGCACTAACTTCATATAAAGCTCGTATCGCCGCCTCTCTTGTTGTTAGTTCAGCTTCGGCTTGTTTACGTCTCTTAATTTCACCTTTGAGAGATCGATTGATTCTGGATAATTTTTGTGTTCGTTCTTGAACTCGCTGTTCTAATGTAGCGTTGACCTGTTTAATCTCCCTAAACTTTTGATAGAGTGCGATCGCCATCAATTGAAAATTTATAGCAAGCTCATTGATTTCAGTAACAGAGCTATGTTTCCATTCAAATGTTTCTTCTGAAAGCTTGTTGGGTAAGTCAGCAGTCGCACCAGCTAAATAGGATAATGGCTTGACCAGTCGTTCGCTAACCACCGTTGCGAACAAAAATGCCAACATTGTGATGACGAGTAGAATACTCAAGTCAGCCTTGTAGCGATTTTGTAAATTTTCTACATAGGGAGCTGCTGGAATTTCTAAACGCAATCTCCAGTCCAGATCGGAGCTAATTGTAAATTCCTCTATATACAGAGAGTTTTTCCAACGGATCATCGGATTCTTGCCATTGCTAGGAAGCCACTGCTGCAAGGTTCCCTCTAAGGTGCGAGTGCTGCCGTCCTTTGACTCCTCAACACTGGTCAAAAGGTTTTGGTCGGATTGATTAGTCGCAATGACTCGGTTGTTTTGATCTAGCAATGTAATGCGTAGTTGCCGATCGTTTCTCTGGAAAATGTAGAGAGCTTTGATCTTGCTTAATGCCAATGAACCGTGGATCAGCCCAAGAAAACGACCTTGAACTTGCAGGGGTACATTCAATCCTACATGAGGTTCGTCAGTTAATAGGTCTTTTTGGATAGGACTCATCCAAGGTTTCAACCGCTCTTGAGCTTGGCTAATGAGAGATTTATGCTCGGTGCTTTGTTCGGTCAACTGCCGACTGGTTTGATTAAAACCAGAAGAAGTAGCTAAAATTGTTCCCGATGAATCGGCCGCATAAATTTTGTCGAAATCTGGCAACATCTGCTCGATCAGGCTAATGTTTTGTTGTAGCTGCTCGGATGATTGAATCGCTGTATTAGTTGCAGTGGCGGCTTCAGGCATGAGCGATTTTTCAGCTAATGTATTCAAACCTAAGAGATGTCGCTGATGCCATCGAGATATTGCGCTAGTGATAGTTTTTGCGTTTGTTTGTAACTCCGTTTGCACCGTCGTTTGGATTTGACCAAGAAAGTATCTACCATCAATAACTAATAGGATAAGTGCTGGAATAAACACAAAAGCAACCAACAGATGAAAAATAGTTTGTTGGAAAGAGACAGCAGAAAGACGCTTTGAATGACTAACCCACCGATGAATCGGCGCATAAGAAATGATTAAGCTGGCAACGAAGGCATTAAAAATGCCGTTGACTGCTTGTTTGCAGATAACGAGGATGAGCTGAGTCTGCTCCATGTGCATCATTTGACCGTAGAAAAGCCAAACGAGGGGCATTCCAATTAATAACCAGTAAATCCCATCGAATAACAGGATATTTGGCTGTTTGCGGTTGCAAAGAAACCCTACAAACAGAGCCTCAATTACCAAAATAATCGTGGCGTATGGATGATGCCAAAGGATATAAGTATAGCTGCCTGCAATTAGACCAGCCAAGCCTCCCCAGCCCCAGCCGAAATAGTAAGCAATAATCAGTATTGCAATACTGCCAAAGAGGAAATCAACCCCAAATAAAAGAGACACACTGAAATAGTTGCCCAGAAAACCAGCACCAGTGAGAAGGGCGATCGCACCTAACCATCTTTTATCACGCACTGAGCTAGACCCTCCCATAAACTTTTATAATCGCTAGTTGCTGAATATGACCTGATTCCGATAAAAAAAGCGCCATAGAGCCGATCTGTTATTTACCTGACAGTTTCCATGAAGATCGCACCACCGATTATTTAAGCTTTAATACTAAAACCAAGGCTTACTCATGCAGGACTTGATATTTCGCTCAAATTTTAATAAAAAATCATTCCAAATTACGAGAGGCATAGTTTTTACTCTTATGATTTAATGAGTAAACTCATTAACTGTATGAGTCTTGGTACAAAAAGTATTACGACCTTGGTCTTTGGCTTGATAAAGTGCTGCATCGGCAGCAGTAATTAAAGTTTCGGGCAGGCTCTCTTGGGTGGGAATCACAGTGGTAATACCGAAGCTGAGCGTAATGCAATGACTCGGAGAACTCTTATGGACTATTGCTAAAGCTTGGATGCGATCCTGAATTTTTTTAACGATGTGTACGGCTCCCTCAAGCTCTGTTTCTGGCAAAATCACTACAAATTCTTCACCTCCATAACGTGCGACTAAATCTCCAGCTCGATTAATACTGCGATTGAGAGCGGCCGCAACTTGCTGTAAACATACATCCCCTGCTTGGTGTCCATAAGTATCGTTGTAAGGCTTGAAGAAATCGATATCACACAAAATTAGTGACAAAGGAGTTTGCTGCCTCGTCATGCGTCGCCACTCCTGCTCTAGCTGTTCGTCAAACTGACGGCGATTGGCAATCTGAGTCAAACCGTCAATTGACGCTAGGTATTTTAATTGTTGATTGGCAGCCTCTAGTTGCTTGTAAAGTAGGGTTTGTTGCTGTTGCAAGTGGAATTGCTGAATCAACCGCCGCACTCTTTGTCGCAGAACAGCCCAGTGAATTGGTTTGGTTATATAGTCAGCCGCTCCCGCTGCAAACGCTCGATCGACAGATTCTTTGTCTTCCAAGCTAGTAATCATCAAAATAGGTGGGCGATCGCTCTGTGGCACTTCCGATAATTTTTGACAACAAGCAAAACCATCCATAGCAGGCATCACTGCATCTAGCAGGATCAGGTCTGGATGTACTTCCTCATAAGCTGCTAGCCCTGTCAACCCATCACTAGCTTCGGCCACTCGGTATTTTTCCTTCTGTAAATACAGTCGAAGTTGCAAACGAATCAAGGCATCGTCATCCACAATGAGAATTAGAGAGGACGGTTCCGTAGATGGGGGAGTCGAAATCGCTGATTCTTCTAATGATTGATACATACTTGAAATACTCACCGTCCTGAAGGAGGGGTGATTCTTGACGCTTCATCGGGTTCTGCTACCGAAGTAGTCTGACGATCCCTCTGCGTCCGTTTAGAGTCGTGGCGATTCCCCATCCCGACTTTTTCTATGTTTCTAGAAGCATTTTGATCTCTATCTTGCTCAGTACCGCAACTCAAACAAAGCACGGAACGAACAGACAAATCAATTTTACCCCATTTAAAACCACAATCCGCACAAACTTGGCTAGTAGGCTCCCACCTACTAATTGTTTGAAACTCTCTACCAAACTTTTCAGACTTAGCCTCGCACAAAGTTCTAAATTCTCTCCACCCTTGCTGACTAATTGCTTTTGAGAGTTTCCGGTTTTTCACCATTCCTGATACATTTAAGTCTTCCAAAATAATCACTTGGTTTTCGTTGACTACTTTAGTTGATAACTTGTGCAGGAAGTCTTTACGGGTGTCGGCAATGCGGTTGTGCAGTTTGGCAATCTTAACTCGTGTTACATTTCTCCTTTTAGAGTCTTTCGGCTGGCGGGCTAATTTGCGTTGAAGTTTACGGATTTTCCGGTCTAACTTTTTGTAGTTAGGACTTTCAGCTTTTTCGCCATTACTCATTACTGCAAAAGTTTTAATTCCCAAATCGATTCCGATACTTTGGTTTTTCGCCTCAGATGAAATGGGTTGAACTTCTACTACAAAACTCAGGAAATAACGATTTGCACAATCTTTGATTGCTGTGACCAAGCTAGGTTCAGATGGTAGTGTTCTTGACCCTATTGGGTTAACAATACCAATCTTGGCTAAATAGACACCGCCATTTTTCAGGGAAAAACCTCCAATCCTAAATCGTGCCGACTGGCTATTTGCTCTTTTTTTGAACTTAGGATAACCAACTTTACGACCTTTTCGCTTTCCTTTACAGGAGTTGAAAAAGTTCTTGAAAGCTGTTTCCAAGTCCGATACAGATTGCTGTAGAGGAATATTGGAAACTTCGCTTAGCCAAGCTCTTTCTTCGGTCTTTTTCGCTTGGGTTATCACGATTTTTTGCAGGTCAGCCGAACTTGGCTTTTTCTCAGACTGCTTGCAGAGAGCTAGGCTATCGTTCCAGACCTTTCGGACGCATCCAAACAGCCGAGCCAAGCTCTGCTTTTGTTCTGTCGTCGGATAAAATCTGTACTTGAACCTCGCCTTCATGGTTATACTACTATTGGTATGTAGGTTTGATTATATATTGGTTTGCAAGTAATGACAACTATTTACCGCCGTGAGCGTCATTCTGTTACAGAAATTAAAATACACTTGGTCTGCGTAACAAAGTATCGTCGGTCTGTATTTACGGGCGAAAGCTTTGATTTGATTGAAAAATCGTTTCGAGAGGTAGCTCAAAAAATGAACTTTCAAGTGCTAGAGTTCAATGGCGAAGGCAATCATGTTCATGCGCTGATTGAGTATCCGCCTAAATTATCGATATCTCAAATCGTTAACGCATTAAAAGGCGTTTCCAGTCGTCGGTACGGACAAGCTGGACACGAAAAACCCCACAAAGAAGCTTTGTGGAGTCCTAGTTATTTTGCTGTTTCTGTAGGAGGTGCGTAAGAAAGAAGTTTTGAAGGAATATATTAGAAACCAAGAAAAGCCGTCCTAGAAGGACGGGGCTTGTATCCCCTTTTTTTGGTCATCGTACATGGTGTATCTTAAGCTCTGCAAAGATTCTAGCCTAGCATATTTTGAGCGGGGAATGGAAAATGAAAACTTTGTAAATATCTCAGAAATGATAGACAAGCTGAGCTTTTGCAACCAAATCCGACGCAGCGTCGGGTTTCTTTAACTAACGCCCACAGTCTGATTAAAATTTATCACTTTTTTTCGGAGATATAAAGTCTGGTAACTCGCCCTAATTTTTCTAGGTATCTAATTATTGTTGGGTGCGTTAAACCTTTTTTACAACGCCGAGCAAGCTTTGACGGACGATCGCCCTTTCTGCTGCGCTCCGATGAATCTGGAGAACTCAAAAAAAGGAAAAGCCACTGATTAGGTATCTAAACAGTACATGGGCAAATAAAAAAATGTCATCTTCAATTGTATCTGTAAATCCGGCGTTGCTGAATCCAGGTAGGAATTCAATATTTCCCAATTGCTATAAGCTAATTCGGGTGAGTTTTGTAATGTCCACGAAAAGTTTAAGCATACCTTAAACCAGCAATACCGATTATTTAATCCTCGATTTGTTATGGTTTAATTAGACTTAGATTAGAAGAGTTGTAAATTTTGGGTAGGCGACGAGGAGGGTGCAAATTAATCTATTATATGAATATTTTTCGGATGATTCTTAAGGAAGAGAGTAGTTATAGATTTAGTTGCGGCCTAGCTTTATACTGTCGCCGAAGTGACAAAAGAGGGCTCATACCAAGTCCGGCTTTAATACCCGCTTTTATTCTTGAGTCGGGGAAGACGGACGAAAGTGTGTGTAGGAGCAGTTTCAACCGCCGAGTCTCATCCAGGGGGTTTATAAGCCGGACTTGATATCAGTCACGATGGGACTCACTAGGGTGCTAGGGGGCGCACGGAGCAACTCGTAGCTGCAAATTGGCTTGCGGAGGGCTGCTGCAAACGGGAACTCGATCGCGCCGATGGCTCCTGAACATGGTAGATTCAATGATCGGACAGATGTTTTTCAAAGTAGAGAACTACGCGCTTACAGTCGATCGCCCGATACGCCATGCCAGATTCCGAATTCTCAGACAATTTAAAATGGACGCCAGAAGCCAAGGCCAAGCTCAAAAATATTCCCTATTTTGTTCGGGGACAAGCTCGTGTCCGCATCGAGCACTTGGCCCGCGAAGCCGAAACCGAAGTCGTCACCGTTGACTTAGTTGAGCAAGCTCGCATCGAGTTTGGGCAATGAAGGATCGAAATGTACCCTAAAGCTTTAGACTATAAATTGCCCGATCTTGATGTTCACAGAGCTACTGAGTCACCCGTGCGGAAAATAGTTATTGCTGGCAACTGGAAAATGTACAAAACTAGGGCTGAATCCCTAGAGTTTCTTCAAGGATTCATGTCCTGCCTGACCGAAACCCCAGAGGAGAGGGAAGTCGTGCTTTGCGTTCCCTTCACCTCCTTGGCTGTCCTATCGAAAAATTTGCACGGCAGCCGGATTAGACTCGGCGCTCAGAATGTTCACTGGCAAGAGTCGGGAGCTTTTACTGGGGAAATTTCCGGGCCAATGCTCAGTGAACTGGGTGTCCTTTATGTCATCATCGGCCACAGCGAGCGGCGCCAATATTTTGGGGAAACTGACGAAACGGTGAATTTGCGGCTGAAAGCGGCTCAGAAATACGGTTTAATTCCAATTCTGTGCGTCGGGGAAACAAAGGGACAGCGAGATGCCGGGGAAACAGAAGCTCACATTTTTTCTCAGTTGGCAAAAGATTTGGTTGGTGTTGACCAGACAAAGTTGGTAATTGCTTACGAACCGATTTGGGCGATCGGCACTGGCGATACTTGCGAAACAAAGGAAGCTAACCGAGTTATTGGTTTGATTCGCAGTAAATTGACTAATCCTGACGTGCCAATTCAGTACGGCGGCTCCGTCAAACCGGAGAATATTGATGAAGTCATGGCTCAGCCGGAGATTGACGGGGTTTTGGTTGGTGGTGCTAGTTTGGAAGCTGCGAGCTTCTCACGCATTGTCAATTATCAGTAATAGGTAATTGCTAATTGGTAATTGCTAAGTGGTAAGTGGAACAAGGGCAGCGGGAATTAAACAGCTATCGCCTACAATTGTGATGTGCCGTTCAGTGTTTCTCGGATCGGGAGAATTAACCTATGACTGCGATCGTTAAACCCAAACCCGCCTTAGACGAGTTCCTAAAACTTCCTGAAACTGAACCAGCCTCAGAATTTCTTGACGGAGAAATCATTCAGAAGCCCATCCCACAAGGTGAACACAGCGTCCTTCAAGGTGATCTCTGCAAGACTATCAATCGAGTAGCGAAAACTCGGAAAATTGCCAATGCTTTTCCCGAGTTGCGCTGCACTTTTGGCGGCGAATCAATCGTGCCAGATGTAGCAGTATTCCGATGGGAAAGAATTCCTTTTTTGCCGTCGGGTAGAATTGCTAACCGCTTTGACATTAATCCCGACTGGTCGATAGAAATTCTCTCTCCAAACCAAAGCCAAACAAAAGTGCTGAGTAACTTACTCCACTGTTCGCGAAACGGCACTGAGTTGGGGTGGTTACTAGATCCAGAAGAAGAGAGTATTTTGGCGGTATTTTCCGGACAAAAAGTAGAACTGTACAAAGGTGCAGCTCTGTTGCCAGTAATTGATAAAATTGAATTAGAATTGACAGTTGACACTGTTTTTAGCTGGTTAAGTTTTGGTTGAAGAGTCCTGAACGCATTAAGAATCAAAGAAACCGGGTTTTTTACAGAATCTGTGGGTTGCAACTAAATATTGTCGTGAAAAACCCGGTTTCTGGCTACCCGTGCGTTCAGTCAGATATCAAATCCCACGATCGCCATGACAAATAACCCAGAAAAAATTACAATTAGAAATAAAACTTTCGAGTGGGGAAAACGCACTTATTTGATGGGCGTTTTGAACGTAACCCCGGACAGTTTTAGCGACGGCGGCGATTTCTATACCATAGAATCTGCTTTAGCGCAAGCGGAAAATATGGTAAAATCGGGGGTAGATATTATTGATATTGGCGGTCAATCTACGCGGCCCGGTGCAGCGGAAATATCCTTAGAAGAGGAGATCGATCGCGTTATACCTGTGGTACAAATACTGCGGCAAAAAGCCGATATTTTTGGCTCAGTTCCTATTTCGGTCGATACTACCAGAGCGCAGGTTGCCCAAGCTGCGGTTGAGGCGGGAGCTGATATAATTAACGATATTTCGGGAGCAACTTTTGACTCGGAAATGCTGTTAACCGTTGCTCAGTTAAAAGTGCCAATAATTTTGATGCACATTCGGGGAACTCCCCAGACGATGCAAAAACTCACAGATTATCAGGATTTAATTGGGGAAATTCGGGATTTTTTGGATAGTCGAATTGCGGCGGCTGTGGCGGCGGGGATTGACAAATCTCACATAATTCTCGACCCCGGTATTGGCTTTGCTAAGACTTACAGTCAAAACTTGGAAATTCTGCGGCAGTTGCCCAAATTCCGGCATTTGGACTGTCCGATTTTAGTAGGAGTATCGCGGAAAAGCTTTATCGGTAACATTTTGAATCAGCCGGAAGCTAAACAAAGAATTTGGGGGACAGCGGCGGCTTGTACAAGTGCGATCGCAAATTCTGCCGATATTTTGCGAGTTCACGATGTCAGAGAAATGCACGATGTTTGTTTGGTTGCCGACGCTATCTTCAGAAATCAATCTTGAGCGGTTGATTGGTCAATTAATTTGAGTTCTCGCTCTCCCCCGTGAGCCTGCTGCTCGATATCCGGCATAGAACCCATCAACTCGTTGAGGGCTTCTGTCATGTTTCTCGGGTCCATAAACAGAATTTTGGCGTTGTCGCTTTCGCCTAATTTTTGTTGAGCGTCTAAATATTTTTCGGTTACTAAGTAATTCAAAACTTGCTTGCTGTTCGGATGGGAGTCTAAAGCTTCAACGAGGAGCCTCATGTACTCCTTAGTGCCGATCGCCTTATTGACCATTGCTTGCCACTCGCTCTTGGTAGCCCGCTCCAATTCCATAGCTTCTTGTACCCTTTTCGGAGGTGTAATGCTTTGAATTTCTACGCGAATTACTTTAACGCCCCAAGTTTCAGTAGCCTCGTCCAACTTCTTGAGTAACTTTTTATTCATGTCATCTCGGGAACCCAAGATGTCTTGCATTGGCAATCGACCAATTTCAGCGCGAAACGTCGTTAACACTAAGTTGGCGATCGCATTTTCAATTTGATCGATTCCATAATAAGCTTTCTGCAAATTCACAACCCGCCAATACACAACGGCATCGACTTCTAGGGCCACATTATCGCCCGTGATTGCTGACTGAGGTTTAATGTCTAAAACTCGTTCGCGGCTTGTGTCCACGCAGACGACTTTTTCGACCAGGGGACTGATAAAGTGGAATCCGGGCTTGAGGGTGCGCTTGTATTGACCCAAACGTTCGACTAAAGCTTCGTCGCCCCCGCTGACTATTTTCACGCTTGAGTTAACAGCGTAGCCGAGGATGAGCGCAAAGAGCATGGTGAGAATAGACTGCCCCATTTCTACTTTCCTGCTAAGGTTGACTGAGAATCGATCGGGAATATACTCTAATTTAACTCAAAATCTGCCGCTCGCGTGCTAAAATATCACGACTGTTAATAAGTCCTAACAGTTACCAATATTACATCAGACTCTTGCGCCAGACTTAATGCGCCCGACTTAATGTGCCAGACTTGACGGCAGGATATCAACAACACATTTCCACAAAAATGAAAAACGATCGAGAGTTTCGCCCTTTCAAACCTTTGAGGTGGATCGCGCCAAGCATTTTGGTGGGTGCAGGAATTTGCAATATGGCAGTCCCCGAACAGGTACAAGCTGAACCAATCGCCCTGCAACTCTCGCAGAACTTGCAGCCACCCCGCCGAGGGCCGGCAGTTCGCGAAGTTCTATCCTACGAGATGAAGGGAGACGAACTCAAGATTTGCAAGCAGCAAGGCAACTCCGAGAAAAAGTGCGAAGTTGTAGGGAAAGGCTACACGGTGGGTTTGAGAACAGCCAACGACCTTTACGGTCAAGGAAATCTGGTTAATGCCGAAGTTTTGTACCGGCAACTAATCGCTCGCTATCCCAAACAAGCGGATGCTTATTACAAGTTGGGAACTTTGCTGTCGGGGCAAGGTAAAATGGGCGATGCGATGGTTCAATTCCAAAAAGCAATTGAAGTCAACCCGCAGCACGCCAAAGCTCACAACGATTTGGGCGTGGCGATGGCAAGTCAAGGAAAGTTGCCCGAGGCGATCGTGCTGTGGAGACAAGCCGTTAAAATTAACGATCGATATCCCGATGCTTTAAACAATTTAGGAGTCGGTTTGTACCAGCAAGGAGCAAAGGAAGACCAAGCGGAGGCTGTAGCCAGTCTGAAAAAAGCTAAGGAGTTATTTATCAAGCAGGGCAGAACTCAAGCGGCTACTAGAGTCGATCGAATTTTAGAAGAAATGAATTCACAGTCGAGCGGCTCTTAAATTCATACTATGTTCGATATACCTGACATAAAAAAGGTGTCGATCATTCGTAATGCGAGTCCTCAGACTCAGCGGACTCGCATTCGGAACGATCGACACCAATCTTAATTATGGTCATCCGAACCGACACGAGATCGACCGCCGATCGATCGAACATTCACAGAAAAAACAGAGCGGGCGATCGGCATTAATCAGCCTTCACCTGCGGTTAAACACGCCCAGAAGCCTCAATCTAAAGCATTTCCCTCAAAACTTGTAAAATCACATCTCCATCCACCCGATCGCTCACAGCGGCCTCGCCCAAGCGCACCGGCAGTACAAAGCGCACCTTGCCGTCCTGCACCTTCTTATCGAGTTGCAAAGTCTTCAAAATTTCCTCAACATCTACACCACCAGGCAATTTCGCAGGTAAAGCCGCTTTAGCAATTAAAGCAGATTGGCGGCGATCGCACTCTTGCTCCCACATTCCGAGTTCCACAGCCAACCGGCTGGCTGCAGCCATACCGATTGCCACACCTTCCCCGTGATTGATTACCTTGTAATTCGTCAAACTTTCTACAGCATGACCGATCGTGTGACCGTAATTCAAAATCGCCCGCAAACCCGACTCCTTCTCATCCTTGCTTACCACATCAGCCTTAGCTTGGCAAGACCTGCTCAAAATTTCCGCCAACAAATCCGCCTTCACATAGCGCATTTGATCCAAACGCTTGCAATTCTCCAACTTCCCAAAAAGTTCAGCATCCCAAATCACCCCATACTTGATGACTTCCGCCATCGCCGAACGAAACTCCCGCGCCGGCAGAGTTTTGAGTACATCCGGGTCAATCAAAACCAAACGCGGCTGGTGAAAAGCCCCGATTAAATTCTTCCCCGAAGGATGATTTACCCCCGTTTTGCCGCCAATAGAAGCATCAACCATCGCCAGCAGCGAAGTCGGAACTTGCACCACATTAATTCCGCGCAGCCAAGTCGCCGCCGCAAAACCCGTCATATCGCCAACCACCCCGCCGCCCAAAGCCACCATTGTCGAAGAACGTTCTAAACGGTTAGCCAAAGCTGCATTGTAAATCTTCTGTATCGAATTTAAAGTTTTGTACTGTTCGCCCGGTGGTAAAATGCACGTACTGACTTCCAGACCTGCCGATTCGAGGGCTGCGGTTGCTCTTTCGCCGTAGTGCCGAAAAATCGACTGATTCGAGACCAGAAGCACTTTTTTGCCCAAACTTAGATCCCCCATCAGACTGCCGAGTTCGTCTAATCCGCCCGAGCGCACGCAAATATTGTAAGATTGCGACCCCAAGTCAACTTTAATTATCGATTGCATATTTATCTAATTTAGATATTAGATTTTAGATTATAGTTCTTATAGGTCTTTTTATTGATTATTTTGGAGAAATTGCAATGAGTCTTACCGGAGCAATAGCTTATTTGGGAATTTTCGGCGGCATGGTCGGCTTGGCGACAGTGCTGATGTTTGGTCTGCGGGCTGTCAAACTGATCTAGCGCGAGCAATTTGACGCGGTTCGTAAAGGATTAAACCTTGGGAAAAAGTACCGCTGCTGGCGATCGCATTTGTGCAAAAAATCTCAAAGTTTACCTGTAGATTTACGGCGAAAATGCGATCGACCATCATCAAAGAATCACAGCTCATCAATCTCGTACTCAGCATCCCCATTTCCCCTTGAAAAAATTGTACTTTAGCAAAATCGCCAATTCCAATTATTTAATTAAAAATCGCAGCTCCTGACTCGTGCGACAAAATCCCTCTTTCCCCTAAAATAATTTTTACTGCTCCCCCCAATCCAAAATCAAAAATCAAAAATCGAAATGACTCACTCCACCGATATTGTCACCCTCGCCCGCTGGATGGCGGCCGACTTCAGCAACCAAGCCCAAGCCTTTGAAAATCCGCCCTTCTTCGCCCACATCCGCGTCTGCATGAGACCTTTGCCCGTGGAACTCCTGGACGGGATCAGCTTGTATCTAGAACAAGCCTATGATATCGAACTGCACGTCCCGTACCGAGTTCGAGTTTTAAAATTAGTCCCGGCGGGCGATCGCATCGACATCGAAAATTATGCCATAGAAAACGAAGCGCAATTCTACGGCGCATCCCGCGACCCCCAACGGCTGCAAGAAATCAAAACAGAACAACTGACACTCCTCCCGGGATGCACCTTTTTTACGCACTGGACGGGTAACAGCTTCAAAGGGTCTGTCGAACCCGGAAAAGGCTGTGCCGTGGTCAGAAATGGCAAAAAAACCTATCTAGATAGCGAATTCGAGATTAATGGTGACAAATTTATCAGTCACGATCGCGGGCGCGACCCAGAAACCGACGCCCACGTTTGGGGAGCCCAGGCTGGGCCCTTTGAATTCACCCGCTGGGCCAGTTTCGCCGACGAAATTCCGGTTTGATGCCCAAAAACAGAGTCTCAACTTGGCGAACACCCTCGATCGAAGGTTCAGAATGCACCATTACCTGGTACATTAACCCAGTATTGGCAAGCAAGATTCACCGTTGATTTATGAAAGTCCTGGTTATTGGTGGCGATGGCTATTGCGGTTGGGCAACCGCGCTCTACCTTTCTAACAAAGGTCACGAAGTTGGCATCCTCGACAGCTTCGTGCGGCGGCACTGGGATCTGGAACTGTGCAGCGACACCCTCACTCCCATTGCACCGATTCAGCAACGACTCCAGCGATGGCAAGATTTAACGGGTAAGTCGATCGACTTGTTCGTCGGTGACATCACCAACTACGATTTTCTCAGCAAAAGCATGAGAAAATTTGCACCCCAAGCGATCGTCCATTTCGGCGAACAGCGTTCGGCCCCATTCTCAATGATCGATCGCGAACACGCAGTCCTCACCCAAGTCAATAACGTCGTCGGGACACTCAACCTGCTGTACGCCATCCGCGAAGACTTCCCCGAGTGTCACCTAGTCAAATTGGGGACAATGGGCGAATACGGCACCCCGAATATTGACATTGAAGAAGGCTATATCACGATCGAACACAACGGCCGGAAAGATACACTACCCTATCCCAAACAACCGGGCAGTTTCTACCACCTGTCAAAAGTCCACGACTCCCACAACATCCATTTTGCTTGCAAAATCTGGGGTTTGAGGGCCACCGACTTAAATCAGGGCGTAGTCTACGGCGTGCTCACAGAAGAAACCGGCATGGACGAACTGTTAATCAACCGTTTGGACTACGACGGAGTATTCGGTACGGCATTGAACAGATTTTGCATCCAAGCTGCGATCGGTCATCCCCTGACAGTTTACGGCACAGGCGGACAAACCCGCACCTTCTTAGACATTCGGGATACCGTGCGGTGCGTGGAATTAGCAATCGCCAACCCCGCCGCCACCGGAGAATTCCGAGTCTTCAACCAATTCACCGAACAATTCAGCGTCGGCGACTTAGCCTCATTGGTGCAAAAAGCAGGCACGGCAATGGGATTAAAAGTAGAAATCAACAACCTGGAAAATCCCCGAGTCGAGAAAGAAGAACATTATTTCAATGCCAAAAACACCAGTTTGCTAGAACTCGGCTTGCAGCCGCACTATCTCTCAGATTCCCTGCTCGATTCTTTGTTGAATTTTGCCACAAAATATCAGCACCGCGTCGATAAAAATCAGATTTTGCCGAAGGTTTCTTGGAAGTAAGTTCTTGCCTCTACCTGCGGGGAAAGAGATTTTTTAACGAACCGCGAAGGCGCGAAGGGCGCGAAGTAAGAGAAAAGAAGGGAAGAGAGGAGAAGGGTTCGCAAGTTCTGAAGGGAGTTTGCTATATATTAAGATGATCTATCTTTTTTATCTCTTGCTCTGTGTCCTCTGTGTCCTCTGCGGTTAATTAAAAAATTCCATAAGGAAGGTTTTTAATGCTGGCTTATTGGGAATAAATGCCGTAGAAATTCCCAGGATTATTCTGTTGCTTTTGGTTGTTGGGCCCGGATTTTGGAGCCATGCAGTTTGTGCTTATTATTTAAGATCGGAATGGGTGGCACTAACGGCGAGTTATCAAAATTACCGCGCCCGTTAGCGAAGCCCCATCTGCCTCTGGAACAGAAATATCAATTGCCAGAACAGCACAGGAAATTCACAGAATTAATTGCTTTGCCGAAGGTGTGGGATTGCTTTGAGGTGGGATAATTGTATCGATCGCAATTCACGGAGTTTGTATGTTGCCCCCAGAAACATCACGAGAGTAATTAGTTGTGGTGAAGCTGCTAACAGAACCCTACTTAAACCAGGCAAGTAAATGGCCGAAAACCGGTCGTCACATTCTGGCACAATTTGATGAACATACGGTCGTAGTGTACCAAGCATACCGTCCGGCGATCGGTCATTTTGCAGCGGAAAATGGTTATTTCGGCGGGGAATTCAGCCTGAATCGCATGAGTTGGATTAAGCCAAACTTTCTATGGATGATGTATCGCTCGGCATGGGGTACTTCATCGGGTCAAGAAGTAATTATTGCTATTTGGCTAAAGCGCTCGGCGTGGGACGAAATTTTAGCATCTGCTGTCCATTCTAATTTCGTTCCAGCAGTGTATGGAAGCGAAAAAGAATGGCAACAAGCTGTTAAAAATTCGGCGGTACGGCTGCAATGGGACCCGGATCATCACCCAAATGGATCGAAAATGGATCGGCGGGCAATTCAACTCGGTTTGCGTGGCAGTGTTTTAGCTAGTTACGCGCGAGAATGGATTGTTAAAATTGAGGATATTTCCCAATTCGTACAGCAACAGCGTCAATATAACGGAGGCGATAGCACGCAATTACTGACTCCTTGTGAGACAGTGTATCCTGTCATCGACCCCGACATTTTGCAGAGGCTAGGATTATCGGCTCCCTAAGTAACTTACTATGAAAATTGCTCTGTTCACTGAAACATTTTGGCCGAAAATAGACGGCATTGTTACCAGACTGATTCACACTGTAGATCACTTGCAGCGATCGGGCGAACAAGTTCTGATTTTTTCTCCAGATTACGGGATTAAAGAATACAAAGGTGCCAGAGTTTACGGCGTTGAGGGTTTGCCTTTGCCCATGTACCCGGAACTGAAAATGGCATTTCCTTCTCCGGCGATCGGTCAACAATTACAGCAGTTTAAACCGGATATTATTCATGTTGTCAATCCGGCAATTTTGGGATTGGGCGGCATATATTACGGCAAAAAGTTCAATATTCCGATTTTGGCTTCTTACCACACGCATTTGCCTAAATACTTGCACCATTACGGTTTTGGAATGCTCGAACCTTTGCTGTGGGAACTGCTCAAAGGCGCTCACAATCAAGCCCAATTGAATCTGTGCACTTCCACAGCAATGGTGGATGAGTTGAGAACTCACGGGATCGATCGGGTAGACTTGTGGCAGCGGGGCGTTGATACTGAAATGTTTGTCCCCCAATTGGCAAGTCGAGAAATGCGATCGCGCCTTTCTGAAAATAACCCAGACAGTCCCCTGCTGCTCTACGTCGGCCGCCTCGGTGCTGAAAAAGAAATCGAGTCGATCAAACCAGTCCTCGCCGCGATTCCCAACGCCCGCCTCGCCCTAGTCGGAGACGGCCCGCACCGGCAAAACCTCGAACAATATTTTGCCGGCACTCCCACCAATTTTGTCGGCTACCTGAAGGGGCAAGAATTGGCTTCTGCTTACGCATCTGCTGATGCCTTCATTTTTCCCTCCCGCACCGAAACCCTGGGCTTAGTGCTCCTAGAAGCAATGGCTGCGGGGACGCCTGTAGTGGCAGCGCGCAGCGGCGGTATCCCCGATATTGTCACCGACGGCGTTAACGGATATTTATTTGACCCCGCCGATGAAGCAGGAGCCCTCGCGGCTACCCAGCGTCTGTTTGCGAATCCCGAAGAACGGGAAACCCTGCGCCAAAACGCTCGCTCTGAAGCCGAACGCTGGGGTTGGGCCGCCGCTGCGGCACAACTGCGGCGTTACTATCAATCGGTGGTATTTGCTCAGTCCATGCCCTCTGCTGCTTAAATGCCTGGATATTCGGTCGCGCCAACAGCACTGACAGCTTAGCTTGTCTCGCGCAATACTTCGGTTGGTAGCGGGGACAAATGTCTTCAAAGACCGATCGAACTTTTTTGCGGCTTTGATTGCGGTAGCTATCCTGCTGTTGCGTTTACCATTAAACTATGAGTAGCTTTGGAATGCTTCGCGGGCGGCCGAAGTATTGCGCGATCGCACCCGACCGGATACGGTCGCCGAGTGCGCTACAACAGTCACACCGCGCAGCAGCCGAGCACAGAGCGTAAAATATACATCGCCCGCGATCGATCGAACAAAAGCCTAGGAGCTCATTTTCAGGCTGCCAGCGTTCCGAAGTCAAGTTCAGCTCATGTCTGGCGAACCCTCATCAGTATTGAGGTTGTAACAAAAAAAGATCGATCGAGTATATGTAAAAAGCAAACTGAAGTTGCGTGCGCCAAAGAATGAACTCACTATTCATGAAAGCGACAAGCGAGCACTGACTTTTCCAGCAAACAACTTAAACAGTTTGCACCGCCCCAGCATCTAGCGCCGATCGACCTGCCGGTCAATCTACCCCTCTGAGCAAGCAGTTAATCATGACATTCTCCAATGCTGGTAGCGTTCTGGCTACACTGACTCAAGTCAATTTTATGGGGGCATTGACAAACCGTGTTAAGAGCCTGCCAGTTCCTGAATTAGTGTGCCTGCTGGACTTTATCACGGCAGAATTTCAGCAATTTATCCGGGCGATGGACCTGATTAACAATGAAGCACTCGAAACTCTCTTAGAGCAACTGTTAGATGCCTTCACTGTCAAAATTGGTCAAATTCTGCAAGCAGACCGGACAACAATTTTTTTGGTTGACCCCAACAAAAATCAACTGTGGCACAAAACAGTCGATGCACTCACGGGCGAAGATGTAGAAGTTCGCTTGCCGATGGATGCAGGCATTTTAGGCTACGTAGCAACTACCGGAAAATCGATAAATGTCGCGGAGGCTCGATCGCACGAGTATTTTAATTCCGAAGTAGACGAACCGCCGGGCTACCAGATTGAGACCATCCTCTGTATGCCGATTTTTAGCAGCAAGAGCCAGCACGAACCCGTAGCGGTGGTCAGACTGTTAAATAAAGCTGGCAATGTCCCCTTTACCGAGGAAGACGAACAGCAGTTTCAGGCTTTTGCAGATTCGATCGGGATTATTCTCGAAAGCTGTCAGTCTTTCTACGTCGTGGCCCGCAACCAGCGAGGGGTTGCCGCACTCCTGAGAGCCACCACGACTTTGGGTCAAAGTCTTGACTTGGAAACAACTTTGCGCGCTGTCATGGATCAAGCTCGCGACTTGATGCAAGCCGATCGCAGCACGCTATTTTTGTTAAATCGGGAAGCCAACGAACTCTGGACAAAAGTTGCCAAGGCCGACGGCAAAACGATGGTAGACCTCCGCATTTCTGCTAATAAGGGAATTGCGGGCTACGTGGCTTCGACCGGTCAACCCCTAAACATTACAGATGCCTACGACGATCCCCGCTTCGATCCCTCAGCAGACCAGCAAACGGGATACCGCACTCGCACTGTCTTGTGCATGCCGGTGCACAACGCTAAAGGCGAGCTGATCGGGGTAACTCAGCTCATTAATAAGAACCAAGGCACTTTCACTGCTTCCGACGAAGAGTTTTTGCGAGCGTTTAATTCCCAAGCGGGAATGGCGCTGCAAAATTCTCAACTGTTTCAGAACGTGATGGTGGAAAAGCAGTATCAAAAAGATATGCTGCAAAGTCTTTCAGATGCAGTGATTTCCACGGATTTGCAGGGGCGGATTGTCACTATTAACGAAGCGGCGCTGGAATTGTTGGGCTGTCCGGTAAATCAAGATAAAAGCAAACAGAATCCCGAGATTTGGGAAGAAAAACTGATCGATCGCTATGTTTGGGAAGTTGTGCCGATCGATAATTTGCAATTTCGACTCGAAGACAGTCTCCAGAATGCTGCCAGACATTACGTTCCCGAACAAAGTTTGATTTTGGGACTGTTGGTAGAAAAAGCCGGAAATTCCGAAGAGGAAGAAGAAAATTATATTTTGGCAGTTCCCGATCCGACTGACCCAAATTTATATTACGCTTGGGGCGAAAACAGCGCGTGGACTGAAGAAGTAGCGCTGGCAGAATTAGCTAATTCCCAATCTCTATTTTCGCTGAGAAATTCTGCCCTGTATCACCCTTATTGTCCCCTCCCGATCGAGAGCTCTCAAATTAAAGTAATTGAACGCAGTTTGAATTTGACTGTCAACCCGCTGATCAATCCAGAAGGAGGCGTGCGCGGCGGTTTAGTGGTGCTCGAAGACATCAGCCGCGAAAAGCGGATGAAAAATACAATGTACCGCTACTTGACTCCCGGAGTCGTAGATAAAGTGATGGCCTTGGGCGAAGGCGCCCTGATGGTGGGCGAACGCAAAGAAGTTACTATTTTATTTTCCGACATTCGCGGCTACACCACGCTGACCGAAAATTTGGGAGCGTCCGATGTGGTATCCCTGCTGAACGAGTATTTCGAGACGATGGTGGAGGCCGTTTTCCACCACGAAGGTACTTTAGACAAGTTTATCGGCGATGCTTTAATGGCCGTGTTCGGCGCCCCCCTGCCGCTGAATCCCCCGGAAAGTCACGGTTGGATGGCGGTTCAGTCGGCTTTAGATATGCGCCGGCGTTTGAAAGAGTTTAATGATTCTCGCCCCGGCTCCGATCCGTTTCGCTTCGGAATTGGGATTAGTTCCGGAGAGGTGGTTTCGGGAAATATTGGTTCCCAAAAGCGGATGGATTACACCGTAATCGGGGATGCGGTGAATTTGAGCTCCCGCTTGGAACAGCTTACAAAAGAGTACGGCTGCGATATAATTTTGAGCGAATTTACCTACAGTTTGTGCCGCGAAGGGATTTTGGTGCGAGAGTTGGACAAGGTGCGGGTTAAGGGCAAAAATCAGCCTGTCGGTATTTACGAGTTGCTGCAAAATAGTGCTGACCCCATCGACGGGGAAACCGTTCGGTTTTTGGAACTTTACACCAACGGTCGGGATGCTTATATTGCAAGAAATTTTCAGAAAGCTATTAGTTGGTTTGAAGCGGCTTTAGCGATGCGACCGAGCGATCGACCTGTGGAAGTTCACCTACAGCGCTCCCTCAGCTATTTGGAAGTGCCCCCGCCCGACGATTGGGACGGCGTGCATACAATGACAACAAAGTAGTAGATTGTATCACATCCGAGTGCCAAAATGTAAAAAGATTGGATAAAATATTGATATCTTCCTTATGACAGAGTTAACAAGTGGAAAAATGTGAAAACATAAATCGGATGCCAGATTAAAGTTAGTATTAATTTCCAGGCCAACAATAAAATGAATTATTTATCTGTTCCGAATGCCACAAAAGCCGATCGTATTCTGGTGGTAGATGACGCACCAGATAATGTTTTGTTGGTGCAGACAATTCTGGAAGAAGAAGGTTACGAAATTAGCACGGCCGATAACGGCTTTTCGGCTTTGAGCCAAATTGACAAGTCAGCCCCGGATTTGGTACTGCTAGACGTAATGATGCCGGGAATGGACGGTTACGAAGTCACCCAGCGAATGCGACAAAATAAGGAATTGCCCTTTATCCCGATTTTGCTGATCACAGCTCACGACAGTGCTAGCGTAGTCCAGGGACTGGATATGGGAGCAGACGATTTCATCCGCAAACCGGTGGAAATGGACGAACTGCTGGCGAGGGTGCGATCGCTCCTGCGGCTGAAACACAGCGTAGACGAGCGCAATTCGATCGCCCTCCAGCGCGAAGATTTTGTCTCCCGACTCGCTCACGACTTGCGGACGCCCCTGGTAGCAGCCGATCGAATGCTAACTTTAATGCAGCAGGGAGCTTTGGGAGAAATCTCGCTCCCCATGCGCGACGCTTTCGGGACGATGGTTCGCAGCAACAAAAACCTGATCGCGATGGTAAATATGCTGCTGGAAGTCTACCGCTACGAAGCAGGCCGCAAATCCCTCAGTTTCGCTCCCGTGGACTTGCGCCAGCTTATTAATGAGGTAGCCGAAGAACTCGCTCCTCTAGCCGATGCTAAAAATTTGTCGCTAAATTTAGACTTGAGTGAAAGTGCAGAAAGTGCTCCGATTGCGAAGTATCCGGGCGATCGTCTGGAGCTGCACCGCTTGCTGACTAATTTAATCGGAAATGCAATAAAATTCACCGACAGCGGCTCAATAGATGTCCGCTTAAAAGCTGCCAATTCACCTGCTTATACGAGCTTCAAAAACCAACCGCTGGCATGGGTAATCATTGAGCTCCAAGACACCGGCGCCGGCATTTCTCCCGCCGAACAAGCAAAGTTATTTGAAAGGTTTGGCTCGGGAACTCACAAGAAATCCAGCACAGGTTTGGGACTGCACCTCTGCCGCCAAATAGTGGAAGCTCACCGCGGCACGATCGAGGCCAAATCCGAGTTGGGTAAGGGCAGTTTGTTTACTATTCGCTTGCCTTGTTAGAGCGATACAATTAACTCGCGTCTTTCGGGCAGTGCGCACCTTACTCTTTGTATCTGTTTTATTATCGCATCTGTGTTCTGATACATTACTGTCGTTGCCAAAAAGGGATCTGTCTGTCCTTGAATTTAATTGTCCCCATTGTCGGAAGCGGCACGACCGAGATATTAATGCGACAATCAACATCATCCATGAAGGCTTACGGATATTGGCGTTGGGAACCAGCGTTACTGCCCGGGCGAGGCAATGTAAGACCAAAACACTATGGGCGTAAGTCTACTACTGTCTTTGGCGGTTGCCCAAGAAGAGGGAAGCCTCGCGCGATATTGCGTAGCGATTGGTGTGTGGTAGTTCACCTTATTCTCCCGGCAATAACTCCAACCGATATCGGTACAAAGCCACAGGATGCCCCCCAGCAGCAAAATAATCCGGGTCTTGCGGTGACAAATAAATCGCTGTCACCTGATCGGCTTCAATTTTTTTACTCGCAGAACCGCCATTTTTCCCGTTTCCAAACACTCGATAAGCCGTGGTTGTTTCCACTTCGTTTAAATAAATATCAGTCTCTCCCCGAAACACCTGCTGAGAAATCTCTGCAGACACAAACTCCAGAGGATTCGGCGTTTCAGTGCCGCGACTGGTAACAATCGAAATTAGTTGGCGAGATCCTTTGAGAATGGTAATCTGGCGGTTGGGATTGTTCGGATCGACTTTCACCGACAGTACGCCACCCTCGCCCAAATAAGCTTTGGCAATGTTCAAACCGTTAAAAGTGCGATCGGCTACAATCTTTTTAGGCATTTTAGATGTATAATTAGAAATTAAGCCAATATTTTTTTCCGGTTGAAATCGCACTTTAAACAATACCGGCTGCTGCAAATACTGGCGGTTGCTTTCAAACCCGGGCGTGACAATATTTGGGGCTAAAGGAGCGGCTAAATCCACCAAAGTGCTCGCAACATTCCAATTGCCGACCATCCAGTCTGGATACACCAAATCTCCCTTAGCTACAGCGATAGGAGGCTTGCTGTTCCAATCGGGAAAACTGGAAATGCGATCTCCCAAAACTCCCGCCCTCGCACCGCCACCCCACAGCAACACCGCCAAAACCAGACAAAAACCCCAAATTACATTCATAACAAATTACATTCAAACACCTAACTTTCTCTTTCTCTCAACAAGGTTCGATCCTTCGGACTTCAGTCCTTCATGAATGCGGACTCAAGTCCTCACTACAAACCTTTTTTATTGTTCGATCCTTCGGACTTCAGTCCTTCATGAATGCGGACTTGCATTCCGAACGATCGAACCTTTTTTATTGTTTGTTAGCTTTAAATCTCCTCAACAGGTACAGGTTCCCAAACCTCCCCGTATTTTTCCTTTAATTCGTGCCAATTTTCCACCTGTCCCGGTTCGTATTCCCCCGGTTTTCCCCACTGCAAAAACGCGCTCAAAGCAGCCTCATTTTGCTCGTCGAGGAAACGAATTGCATAAGTTGTAAAATTGCCTCTTTTCGCCTCGCCCGTCTCGAATTTCACCTGTTTGATTTTGTCCATATTCAGGTGAAACTCAAATATTTCGGCGTGCATATTTGCATATTTCCCTTTCGGCAACTCCGCATAAAACAGCTTGTGAATTGAACCGCGCACTTCCAGCACAGCGGCGCTGCTAGTCACGATTAAACGCAGCGTTCCCAATTTTTCGCAAGCTTCTAAGAATTCTTTCAGGTTAGGCATAATTTGGGAATTGGGAATTGGTAATTGGGAATTGGTAATTGGGAATTGGTAATTGGTAATTGCTTCCAATGACAACTGTCAACCCTTCGACTTCGCTCGGGGGGCAAGCTGTCAACTGTCAACTGTCCCAGGTCAACTGTCAACTGACTAATGACTATTTTTCGTGCAGTTCGTAAGCAGCGACAATCCGCTGCACTAACGGGTGTCTCACCACATCCGACTGATTGAATTCGCAGAAGGCAATACCCTCAACGTTGCCGAGAATGTTTTGGGCAACTGACAATCCCGACTGTTGGTTTGGTGGCAAATCTGTTTGAGTGATATCGCCCGTCACTACCATTTTCGATCGAAAGCCCAGACGAGTCAACACCATTTTCATCTGAGCAGGAGTTGTATTTTGAGCTTCGTCCAAAATTACGAAAGCATTGCTGAGAGTGCGCCCCCGCATATAAGCTAAAGGAGCTACTTCGATCAAGCCTCTTTCCATTAAATCGGCCATTTTTTCGGGGTCGATTATTTCTTGGAGGGCGTCGTAAAGCGGGCGCAAATAGGGATCGACTTTTTGCTGCAAATCTCCCGGCAAAAATCCTAATTTTTCCCCAGCTTCTACGGCTGGCCTGGTTAAAATCAGCCGTTCGTACTGTTTGCTTAACAGCGCTTGCACGGCGAAAATAGCTGCTAGAAATGTTTTGCCTGTACCGGCGGGGCCGATGCAAAATGTCAAGTCGTGGGTGCGTACTGCTTGGACGTACTGTCGCTGCTTGAAGGTTTTGGCTCTAATTTCTTCGCCGCGGCGCGTTTTGGCGAGTACGTCTCGCTGCAAGTCTTGCAAATCTTCTTGGCGGTTGGTATCCAATGCGTAGCGCGCCGTCTGGATTTCAACTGCGGTGATGGTTTTGCCGGATTTCCAATAGTCGGAGAGCGATCGCACTAATTTATGACACAATTCTACTTGAGTTTTTGTGCCGGAAATCAGCAGCTCTTGACCTCGCATCACCAAGTTAGCGCCGGTTTGCTTAGAGATCGTTTTCAGGTTTTGTTCGTGATTGCCTGCCAGCGACATGGCGCTTTCAGTGCTCGGTAACTCTATTGTTAGTTTTTCAGTCATGCCAGCATGAGCTCCTCCAAATCAGCAATTAAAAGTTAACAATTAACCGTTAAATCAGCTCTGTTTTGCGAACAAAAAAACGCCCGGTACTAGCTTTTTACCTAGTATCTAAGGCGTCTTTTATGTTTAACTAGCAAATGAGTTTGGTGCTTGAGGCACAAATCAAATCTCCCTTCTATGAAGTCAGGCCACTTTAGATTTTAGATTTTAGATTTTAGATTTTAGATTTACCTCATCCCACTGAGATTTGAGATAGAAAATTTTTGTCCGATCGCAAAACCGGCCTTTCTCAAATCAAACTGGGCTTGTAATACAAAGTCTACAACAGGCAATCTAAAATCTAAAATTGTTAGTCAGCAGAGCATTTAATAACCGGGAGTATTTCGGCTCGTTCTAAACGTAGGTGTGTTAGTACGGCGAGGTTGTTCTCTCGGAGTTCTGCTAGCTAAGGGACTCGGCGACGGAGGCCCAGTCCGGGGTCGGAAGTCGCCTCGCGGCTCGCGCGACCCGCGATCTGGGCGGTCTCGATCCGGGCGATCCCGATCGGGGCGATCGCCCCTAGGCGGCCCGCCGCCGCGATCGCCCGCTTCGCCATCGTATATATCTAAGTAGAGCGACTGACCCGCCGTTTGCGCCACCGCTTCCAGGGTAGTTCTAATTGCCTGAATATTGCGTCCGCCCCTACCGTAAACCCGCCCTTTATCGGGATCTTCAAAAGCTAGCCGAACCCAGACCCGCGATTGGCGCGGGTGCAGTTCGCAATCAACCCGCAAAGACCCGGGCGACTCTAAAAAAGGCCCAATTAAAAACTTAACCAGTCCAGAATAGTTGGGACTAGCTGACTGCTGTTGTGCTGGATTCAACGTTAGCTCCGGCTCCGACTTGTTCAAATACATTGGCTTTTCTCAGGATGTCACGCACGGTGTCAGTTGGCTGAGCGCCTTGTTGCAGGCGCTTGACAATCGCTGGAACATCCAGCCTGGTTTCGTTATTTCTGGGGTTGTAAAAGCCGAGCTCTTCTAGGGGACGGCCGTCGCGGCGGGTAGAGCTGTTCATCGCTACAATCCGGTAGCTGGTCTCGCGTTTTTTCCCGTATCTCTTCAATCGCAGTTTGATCATCTTCTTGCAGAATAGTCTTGTTCCAATTCTAAGCTATTATGTCAGTCGTCTTTCGGCGAACCTCAACTGAACCCTTATTTCTTAACCTCCCAGCAAAATATCGCTGCGATTTGCTGCCCCCAAGGCCGGTCTAGCGCCGTCAATGTGCGGTGTAATTGCTAGGGGTAAGGCCGGTGCAGTTCCCCACTGCTGCACCAATTTTTGCAAAAATATATCTTGCTGCGCTCTCAAAGAGTCCCAATCGGTGCCGCGATTGATAATTGCAAACCAAACTAAACCCCGATCGCGCGTGGGTATCGCTCCAGCCAAAGCAATCACCGTGTCCAAAGTACCGGTTTTCACCACAGCCGACGGCGGAATGTGCCGGTGTTCCACAGTTCCTTTATCGCGCCCGGACACCGGAAACAAGTCAGCAACCGTCAGCCCAGTAGTCTGAAGGTTGCGCGCGATCGCCTGCATCATCCCGCAAGCCGCCCTCGGAGACATCCTATTTTCGACTCCCAATCCCGAACCGTTAATTAATTGAAGTTCCGCCGCCGGCACCCCCGCCGCCCAAGTCGCTTGCTGCTGAACAATTTGGGCCCCGCCCAAATTGTCGGCCAGCATCTGAGCGATTTCATTATCGCTGTGGACGTTCATCTGCTTGAGAATTTCTGCTAAAGGCAGCGATCGGCGCTTCAACAGCAAATGCCCCGAACTCACAAATTTTTCAGCAATCACGCTGCCGGCGATCGTTACTTGCGGCTTTCTGGTTCCCGGAGCCATCTTAGAATACATTGCCAGCACGTCAGATGGCCAACTGCGCCCATCGAGAGCCTGCCGCAGACCCTCCCCCGCAGCCAAAGGATCGGACTGGTAATTCATGCGGAAATTGCCAGTTACGACCAAATTGCCGGCCACGCGATCGATACCCATTTGATTGAGAGCATTGCCCACGGCGATCGCCTCCTCCCACACAAACAGCGGATCGCCCCCGCCGCTGACCACCAAATCCCCCTGCAACACCCCATTCCTAATCGGCCCCGTTCCCCTCAAGCGCGTTTCAAACTGATAAGTAGCGCCCCAAGTCTCCAGCGAGGCCAGAGAAGTCGCAATTTTAGTCAGCGAAGCCCCAGGCA
Organism: Microcoleus sp. ARI1-B5; assembly: GCF_036705795.1. Lineage (NCBI taxonomy): Bacteria > Bacillati > Cyanobacteriota > Cyanophyceae > Oscillatoriales > Microcoleaceae > Microcoleus > Microcoleus sp. ARI1-B5. Next base: position 28,209 of record NZ_JAUBVK010000039.1, on the reverse strand, counting down.
TCAGCACCGTTCCCTGCTGACTTACCAGGGGCACCATTCCCGCTTGCACCCAAACTCCCTGATTTCCCTCAATCAGATGCTTCTCCTTCAAATCTTTTAAATATTCCTCCACGGCCGCAGCAGCGGGCAAGTCTGGATTTGCCGCATTTATTCCCCCAAAAGCCAAATCTTCGGCCACCACTAACCCGGGTATCCCTCCCCGCCAAGCCAGCACTGACGCAGCATTAGGCGCGACAGTGCCTACCCCAGCCATGTCCAGCCACAGAGACACGAGTCCCGAGCTAAATAAATCCAGCATTTTTACTCCTAAAGTCAGTCGATTTTAGATTTTCGATTTTAGATTTTCGATTTAGTCCACAGATGAATCTGGGAGATTGAACAAAAGTCTAAAATTTAGGGCTCTCCACCACTTAAGTCCAGGGCTTGTCTCCGTTTTTGGGCCCAGTCATGTAAACTATTCCATTGAGTTTTTCAATTTGCCGTCAAAAATAGTAAAGTAGGACAAACTCTATCAGAGTAGTCAGTCGTCCATGACAATTGTCCGATCGGGCGCGAGCAGATTTCAGTTATTTATTCAGACGAATGGATTCAGGCTCCTGACTTCCTGGTAGAATTTTTAGTGTTTCTCAAACATTGGTCAATGGGATCGACACGCGCAAGAATTGCAATAGACGCTATGGGTGGGGATCACGCCCCCGCCGAAGTTGTAGCTGGAGCGCTTAAGGCACAAGAAGAATTAGGCGTAGAGATTTTGCTGGTGGGCGACCCGCAGCAAATAGAAGACTCGCTACGTCTTCAAGACGCGATCGGCCGCGTCTCTACAGGTCAGCTAGAAATCGTTCCTTCAGAAGGAACGGTGGAAATGCACGAAGAACCTTTAAGTGCCCTCAAACGCAAGCCCAAGGCTTCGATTAACGTAGCGATGAACTTGGTGAAGCAGCAGCAAGCTGATGCCGTGGTGTCCGCCGGTCACTCCGGCGCGGCAATGGCTGCGGCTCTGCTGAGGTTGGGGCGCCTCCCTGGAATCGATCGCCCCGCGATCGGTGCAGTTTTGCCGACAATGGTACCGGGCACCTCTGTACTCATACTCGATGTCGGCGCTAATGTGGACTGCCGCCCCAAATTTTTGGAGCAGTTCGCTCTTATGGGAACTATTTACAGCCAGTGCGTGCTGGGCGTCGCCGAACCAAAAATCGGCCTGCTCAACATTGGCGAAGAACCTTCTAAAGGCAACGACGCGGCGGTGCGCACCCACCAGTTACTGGTGGACAACCCGAACATTCCTTTTGTCGGCAATGCCGAAGGCCGCGACGTGCTGTCGGGGAACTTCGACGTGATTGTCTGCGACGGGTTTGTCGGCAACGTGTTGTTGAAGTTTGCCGAAGCCGTGGGCGAAGTCGTGGTGCAAGTGCTTAAGGAAGAATTGGCGGCCGGACTCAAAAATCAAATTAGCGCTCCCCTCCTGCAAGAAAGCCTCAAAGGGTTCAAGCAGCGGGTAGACCACGTTGAACACGGCGGCGGTTTGCTGTTGGGGGTTGCTGGAGTTTGCATTATCAGCCACGGTTCGTCTCAAGCTGCCTCGATTTTTAATGCCATTCGTTTGGCCAAAGAGGCTATTGACAACCAAGTGCTCGATCGAATTCGATCGTCCAATCGCGAAAGCGCTCTGGAACAAGAAGCTTTCAACAGTTGACCTGTGACCTGTGACAGTTGACCTGTGACAGCAAACAGTTGACCTGTGACCTGTGACAGTTGACAGCATACAGGTTGACAGTTGATAGTTGACTGCTTGAGGGCGACCTCTACCTGGAAGTCCGAGGATTGGAGTAATAAATAGTCTTCTTTTAATTTCTCCCGCTAGGGGCTGGGGCTTTAAACCAATTCTTTCTAGTAAGCAGGAATTAAAAATTAAGAATGTCAAATTAAAAATGTCAGTTTAAACCAACTGTTTTGCTTGAGAAAAAAGTAAGGTCAGCAGTTTAAAAAAGAATTTGAATTTGAAGTTTTTAATTTTTAATTTCTCGACCGATCGCTCACAAATGGAGAGGAATGTTGCAGCAATCAGGGTTCGGCATTGCCGTCACGGGTAGCGGTTCTTGTACACCGCAGGTTTCGCTAGATAATAACGGTTTGAGTCAGATAGTAGAAACGAATGACGAGTGGATTGGGGCGCGGACGGGCATTCGATCGCGCAGGCTGGCGGACGATCGCACTTCTTTGTGCGATTTGGCATCCGAAGCATCCCGAAAGGCGATGGAAATGGCAGAAATTTCGCCGACAGATATCGATTTGATTATTTTGGCCACATCCAGCCCTGACGATTTGTTTGGCAGTGCCAGTAAAATTCAATATCAGTTAGGCGCGACAAAAGCTGTGGCTTTCGATCTGACAGCAGCTTGTTCGGGCTTTGTTTTTGGTTTAGTTACAGCCTCGCAGTTTATTCGGACAGGCGTTTATCACAATGTTTTGCTGATCGGAGCAGATATTTTATCTCGCTGGGTGAATTGGTCGGATCGCGGTACTTGCATTCTATTTGGAGACGGTGCAGGTGCGGTGGTATTGCAGGCCTCAGAAGTCGATCGCTTTTTGGGATTTGAAATTCGCAGCGACGGCACGCAAAATTCGTCTCTCAATTTGGCTTACAAAGCCGAGTCAAAAGAATTAATTGAGGGCGTGAATATCGCACAAGGTGGATTTCATCCCATCACCATGAACGGTCAAGAAATCTATCGTTTTGCCGTGAAAAAAGTGCCCGAAGTCATAGAAAAAGCTATGTTTCGGGCAAATATCAGCGCCGCAGAAATTGACTGGCTGCTGTTGCACCAAGCCAATCAGCGGATTCTCGATGCAGTTGCCCAAAGGCTCAAGATTCCCCCGGAAAAAGTAATCAGCAATTTGGCAAATTACGGCAATACCTCAGCGGCTTCAATTCCCCTTGCCTTAGACGAAGCCGTGCGTATGGGTAAAGTTAAAGCGGGCGATACTATTGCTGCCGCAGGTTTTGGTGCTGGTTTGACTTGGGGGGCGGCGATTTTTCAATGGGGAAGATAATGCGATTTTAGATTTTAGATTTTAGATTTTAGATTGGGGAATCACTGATGAACTATGGGTTGGAAGCGCAGGCTAGCAGTTTCATGATTTTAGGGAACTGGTACAATATTTGGCTATAAACTTGCCCTGCTGACATCGGGCGTGCGACCATTAAAAAACAAAAATCTTTTAACACGCCATACACAGGTCATAGCATAGGGTAAAGCCTGCACCAAGCCGTGCATCCTTCGACAGGAATTCTGGACAAGAGTGTGCTGCAATTGAAAATCCTCTATTTTTCGATCGACTTTCCCCGGCTAGAAGGTTGAAAATTGTGCTACGGCGATCGATCTGAATTAAAGTAGCAAAAAAAAATATAAACCTCGTAAAAAGCGCAGTTATATGTTATAATTGTGAGTCGCGAGTAGATAGTTCGTGAACCGAAAGATAGCGGATACCAGCCAGCGAACAAAGATAGCGGGAAACAAAGAATTTTTGCAATCACTTTCTTAGCAACCACCAATTAGCAGATTACCGGAAAAATGACTAAAACAGCATGGGTATTTCCCGGACAAGGTTCCCAGGCGATCGGGATGGGTGCAGACTTATTAAACTTGCCAACAGCCAAAGCCAAATTTGAGCTGGCCAAAGAAATTTTAGGCTGGTCTGTCCCGGAAGTTTGCCAAAAAGAAGAAGCAAAACTATCTCGGACTCTCTACACTCAGCCTTGCTTGTTCGTAATAGAAAGCATTTTGGCAGACTTAGTGCGAGAAAAGAGCGATCGGCCAGCAGTAGTTGCAGGTCACAGTTTAGGAGAATACGTTGCCCTGTACGCAGCAGGCGTCTTTGACTTTGAAACGGGATTGCGCTTAGTCAAACGCCGCGCCGAACTCATGGACACCGCATCCGGCGGGCAAATGGTGGCTTTGATCGGGTTCGACAGGCAGGAACTAGAACTGCAAATTCAATACAGCCGAGACGTGGTGCTGGCCAACGACAACAGCGAAGCACAAGTCGTGATTTCTGGAACGCCTGCTGCTGTAGAAGATTTGCTGGCAAAAATTAAAGTCAAACGCGCCGTTAAATTGAATGTTTCCGGCGCATTTCACTCTCCCCTGATGGCATCAGTGGCGGCAGAGTTTCAACTAGCCCTAAAGTCTGCAAGGTTTTCCGATGCTAAAATGCTGGTGCTCTCGAACGCAGAACCGACAGCGACTACTAGCGCAGCTACTTTAAAGCAGCGCTTGACTCAGCAAATGACTAAAGGCGTGCGCTGGCGAGAAATCTCCCTGCAACTGCCGCAACAAGGAATCGATCGCGTAGTGGAAATTGGCCCCGGCAAAGTTCTCACAGGTTTGATCAAACGGACTTGTCCGGATTTAGCGCTGGTAAATGTTAGCAGTTTTGCAGATTTGCCGGCTTAATCTATTGTTAACCTGCTATTCAATGGCAGGCTGGAAGATTGCCCAAAAATGCGCACAACAGGCAATTCCAAATATTGCCTGTTGTGCAAATTGCCAGAGACGATCCAGACGGCTCGAAAATGTCGATCGAAAATGTAGAGGACTTACTCATCAAGACTCCTCGAAACCGGGTTTTTTACCCTTATTAAAGGTTTAGATGCAGTATTTTTGTAAAAAAACCCGGTTTCTAGGCACTCGTGCGTCCAAGACCAATCAGGACTAGCGCAGATATCGATCGCCCCTGAGGGCGATCGGCAAATACTGGTTTAGACTAAGAATAAAAATCAAGCTAATCCGGTACTTAATATGAAAAAAGCTATTTACTGGCTGATGGGCGAAAAAGCTGGCAGAACCATCGTAGGCGCGTGGAACTGGATGTGGGGACTGCCTGTAGAATCGGGCGGTCAAGTGTCAGTCGCTGTCGCGGAAGAGTCGCTGCGATCGATGCAAGAATCCGTGCAAAAGCTAGCAGCAGCAGTCTCCACCCAAGTTGCAGCCTACCAGCGCGCCAAAACCAAATATGAAGAAAAAGTTAGGGAAATGCAAACCGTAGAGCGCCAAGCCATCGCAGCCCAGCGCAACGGCAACGAAGAAGCAGCCCGCTTGGCAATGTCGAAAGTAATTCAGACAGAACAAATTCTGCCGCAGTTAGAAGCGCAAGTCAAACAAGCCGAACTCTACGTCAACGCTTCCAAAGACAAGCTAAATCGAGAGCGCACGAAGCTGGAAGCCTACAAAACGGATATGCAAAATATGAAAGACATGGCAGAAATTAACGAAGCCCTCGGAGCCATATCCAAAGTCAACAACGACCTTAGCATCGATTCAGCCCGATCGCAATTCGAGCAAGCCAAAAACGCCGTCGGGCGCCGCAACATCGAGCAGCAAGCCTTAGCAGAACTATCAGAAAACCCGCAAGAAAGACTTCAAGCCGAGTTAGAAAACATGACCCTAGACGATGAAGTTAATCGCAGGCTGCAAATGTTAGACGGCTCCAACAACAAAGAACTTCCTAACTAAGGAGAATTTTATGGCTAAGAGCGGGCCTCCCCCCATAGTTTTTATCTTGTTATTTCTCTTGCTCGCCGGCGGCGGCTGGTTTTTTCTAAATAAACCAGCGGCACAGGATGCTAACAATTCCCCCACTCCCCCAACACCCGCAGGCGGTGGCAGTTCCAACCCGCTTCCAGTCGCGCCCGCCGCAGGTGGCTCAGCGTCGCCTGTTGCGCCTAGTTCCTTTGCGCTGCCGACTTCCGTACCTGCGGGCACGGCGGTGAGAATTGACGGTTCTACCAGCATGGTGACAATCAATCTCAACCTCAAGAACGGCTTTCAAGCCAAGTTTCCCGGCACTACAGTCGATGCCAAAGCAAATGGTTCTGCAAAGGGAATTCAGGATTTGGTGGCGGGAACAGCCGATATTGCTGCGGTATCGACCGCTTTGAAGCCTGAAGAGCAAGCTAAGGGTTTGGCAGCAGTGGCCGTTGCTTTAGATAGAGTTGCCCTCGTAGTCGGCACTAACAACCCGTTTCAGGGAGGTTTAACTTCGGCTCAAGTTCAAGATATCTTCAAGGGAACTGCTCAAGACTGGTCAAAAGTCGGCGGCCCGGCAGGCCCGATTAAGGTCATTAACAGACCCGCAGTTAGCGGTACTCACCAAACTTTTAAAGAACAAGTTCTCGGAGGTGGTAGTTTTGGTACGGGGCCGAATTTTACTACGCTCGATCGAGATGCGACAACTCCCTTGCTACAAGCTTTAGGCAACAACGGCATCGGCTATGCTACTTTTGCTCAAGTAGTAAATCAGACAACTGTGCGGGTTGTACCCGTAGACGGCGCGATGCCGGAAGCCCCCAACTATCCCTACCAGCGGCAGTTGTACTACGCTTACAAAAATCCCCCCACCCAAGCGGTTAAGGATTTCTTGGGCTACGCGACTTCCGATGAAGGAAAAAAAGCGATGCTGGCCGGAAATTAACTTGACTTAGTTAGCCCTAAACTCGCGCGGGTGTGTGGGTGCGGGAATTTTCGCCTCTATTTGAACAGTCCTCAAGGCAGAAACCGGGTTGATGGACGAAAATAGTGGTTTATAGCCTTTAATATCGGTAAAAAACCCGGTTTCTTGGGTCGGAGTGCATCCCGAACTATGTTAATTTTTAAGAGCTGAGCCGATCGGCTAAAATTCGATGTAATTTAAAATCTAAGGTTTTTCCGTGAGCAAAAGTCGCGAACCAGTCGAGAGTTTACTTCTTTACTATTTATTCAAGTGGTCAATTGTCAGCCCGATGCTGCACCTTTATTTTCGCGGCCGCATCTACGGTGCAGAAAATGTTCCAGCAGAAGGGCCGGTGGTGGTAGTCAGCAATCACGCCAGCGATTTCGATCCGCCGATTTTGTCTAATTGCATGAGGCGGCCGGTGGCATTCATGGCGAAGGAAGAGTTATTTAAAGTTCCTATTTTGAAACACGCAATTACGCTTTACGGCGCTTATCCAGTGAAGCGGGAAAGTGCCGATCGCAGTGCAATTCGATCGGCTATCAATTCTTTGGAAAATGGATGGGCGACGGGTGTATTTTTGCAGGGAACTCGGACGCCAGACGGCCGAATTACTGAACCGAAATTAGGGGCTGCGCTGATAGCTGCTAAGGCAAAAGCGCCGCTGTTGCCGGTTAGTTTGTGGGGAACTCACGCGATTTCGTCGAAAGGTTCGGCAGTGCCGCGTCCGGTGCCGCTGACGGTGCGAATTGGCAAGCTAATTGAGACGCCCGGTTCGTCGGATCGCGAGGAGTTGGAAGCGCTGACTCAAAGATGTGCAACTGAGATTAATGCGATGCACGATTTGGGCCGCTGATGCAGCTTGGAGGATGTTTTTGTGAAATTTGTGCAGGTTCGCAGTCAGGACTTCAGTCCTCTCTTTTATAAGGAGTAAAGTCCTCACTACAAACCTATTTTAGGGCAGGTTCGCAGTCAGGACTTCAGTCCTTCTTTTCTTAGGACTAAAGTCCTCACTACAAACCTATTTTATGGCGGTTGTGCGATCGCCCCTAACAAAAGCAACAGCAATCGGCGAAATTTTTTCTGTAACTGCTGCGATAACTTGGCGGTCAAAATCAGTCCAAACTCTGGGGCTATCGAAAATACAAGGCTGCAAAACCCCCCACAACAAGCCCTCCGCAGAAAGATGAGCGTGAATCAAAGCTCGATGTCCGAACTCTTTTGCCTCAAAATCTTTGTTGACAACTTCAGGATTTGCTGTTTCAACATCCTCCACAAAAATCGACGGTTCAGTTCGCAAAGCTGCCGCAAACAAAGGGTCTTCTTCCCCTAAAGATTCCGGTTCTTTTTTCCACTCCGCGTCCTTAACTTCGGGATAGTTCGAGTTGCGACGCCAGCAGTAAGGTACTTTGCCTATTTGGGTTTCAGGATTGCGGAGGTAGAGAAAGACGCGATCGCAATTTAACACCTCGCCTAAAGCCGGCACCAAAGCCGAAAAAACAGCATCCGCAGTCTTGCTGTCACTCAAAATTTCCTCCAGAACTTGCGGCAGAATTTGCTTTGTCATTAACTTGCGCTCTTGAAGTTCACCTACAGATTTTAAACTACTAATCTTCTTCTCTGACGGATTTGTCATCAGCGTCTTCGCGGTTTGTGAAATCGCTATCAAATACAAGTTTTAAAACCGGGGTGAAGGGAAAAGGATTCGATCGCAACCGCGCCCGACGTTTAGGAAGTTCTTAATTCCACAGATATGAGCTTTTGTTCCGACTTCCCTCGGACTTCTTCCGACTTCCCTCGGACTTCTTCCGACTTCCCTCGGACTTTGTTTATTCAATCCTGGCTTGGCTGAAGTTAGCACCCGTATAACCGGTTGTCAGCCAAAGAATGGCTCTAGCGCCGTCGCGAAGAGCTTTTTGCACCGGTTCGGGGGTTCGCCCAGACGGAACTGCTACAGGTTTAAAACTAATCCCTCGACTGCCGAGCACGATTTCGCCGATAATCTGAGCTCGCCGCATATGATCGTCAGAAGTGATCAGATACACGCTCTCAATTCCTCTAGCTTTCAATTCATCTACCAGGGTGGTAAAATTTGTTACCGTATCCACTGCTCTGTAGTCTAAGTGCAGGCGATCGGACTTAATACCCGCTTCTGAAAAGACCCATTCCGCGAACTCCGGATTGCTTCCAGAAGACACCCAAATCGGCAATTGAGGGTGCGATCGAGCAAATTTGGCGGCAAACACCTCTCGCTCCGTAGCCCCACCTAGAACTAACACAGCTTGGGGTCTCTGAAATTCGCTCTTAAGCTGCTGATAGCCAAACCAACAGGTCATCAAAAGCCCTACTAGGAACCAAAAATTGGGTGAAGTCCTCAAACGCTGGTAACGCCGCTTGTTTAAATTGATTCTTAACCACATCTAAACCTATAAAAACTTTATGTAGCTGACAAAGGAACCATAACAAAAAATACCGCACGTATAACCCACTAACAGGAATTAAAAATTAAAATTTAAACAAGGGGCTAGGCATTTTAGATTTTAGATTTTAGATTAAAGAATTGAATATACAGCTTATTTTGGCGATTTTAGATTAAAGAATTGAATATACAGCTTATTTGGGCATCGAACTCAGCTATAAATTTTTTATGCTTCACGACTCTTGTATTCAATCAAGTATCCGCGTGCGGGCGAACAGGTTAGCGGATATGCAAAGCAGAAGGACAAAAATTAAGGTTTACCCTTCTGCTTTTAATTGTTCTTGATTTTTAACGGGACTGGCCGGGTTCGAACCGGCGACCTAGCGCTTCAGATTTGTGTGAGTTTCCCCACTCTCCGGACTATTCCTTCACCGTAGGCTTGCAGCCTTTAGGTGGTGGCCGTATGTTTAGGATGTTTTATGGTTTTTACTTCCTAAAGCCAGTCTCTGCACCTTCTTTACCTAAACTTCGATCGCAAAATTCAGATAAAGCTTGGCTCAAGATTACCGTATCTGCCGTCAGACTTAGGCTTCCTTGAGTTTGACCACATTCACTCCCAGAGTTTCCTCGCAGGGTGCCCGATTCTTCAGGAGGCGCTTGCTCTATCCATCTGAGCCACAGCCCCAGTTGCTGAACCGTTTTGATTATAGCAGCTCGCTGTCGATTTTGAATTTTTTATTTTGGATGGTTAGCCACCGCAAGCTGCAAGTTTCGCAGCGATGCGGGCAAAGTTTTCTGCTGCGGTGAGTTTACCGGCACCGTAACAGGCGCGCTGTCTCCATGCGGTGACGGGGAGGTGTCCGGGGGGAGCATTTTCGCCCCATGAGAGTTCGCTGTAATATTTCCAATTTTCCTTGACTCGCCAGCCGACTCGATCGCACAATTCAGTATATTTCCTCCCGGTACTTTCCCAAATCTGCTGCTGCACGCTCAACCCGAACCGCCCGCTGCTGTGTTGTTGCCAAAGTTGGTCGATCGTGCGAAGGTCTGTAGGAGGAAAGCTGTCAATATCGGCTGCACTCAGCCAGCCTTCGTCTTCTCTGACAGCAATTTTCAGCAAGATTTCCCAAGTGTGTTCGTCTGCTTTGCGCCATTTTTCGGTTTCTAACAGCTTTGTCAGTTGCCGGTAATCCATCCCCACTTCTGAGATAGCCGGAGTTTTGTCAGGTAAGGCGCCGATTTTCTCTTCTAGTCGCAGTAAAGTGCTGCTAATGAATTCGGGGTTTAGTTGTTCGAGGCGGTACAGAACCCATTCTAACTGAGATTGCAGGTACGCGCGGGCGATCGCACCTTGCTGCAATTCCTGTTGCAACTCGTCAAATCTGGCTGACCAATTTTGTTGGTTGCAGGCCGATTCCCACATTTGTTTTGCCCACTGCAATCTAACTTGTTCTTGTTTTAAATAAGTTTTGGAAAGTTTGGCACGCTGCGGGTAGGGAGTCAAATCCCAGCCGCAAATCGAGCAAAACTTTGCTTTTTCTTCTGTGTATTGGGTACCGCACACCGGACAGTTAAACATATTGCCATAAATTCTGTTGCCAAGCAATTATATGACATCATAATAATATTTTTCCGAGTGCAGTGCGAGCTTAAGAACTCGCGAGCAGCGCTGTTTCATTCGACCTAGGGGCCTTGTGGCCCCCTGAAGAGCCCCGGACTCTGAAATGACCGACTGCTTCATCGGTGGGCGGGGTAGGCACGGCCCGGCACTACCCCAAAACCCTCGTTTTTGCGAGAATGAAACAGCCCTGCCCTTCTCAAGGGCTATAGCGATCGACAATAGCTTTGATTTGCAGTATTTGCTCAGCAGTAATCTCGCTCGTATCCGCCAATGCCAACAAATTAGAAGTTAGGGCCGGCCTCATGCCTAGCCTACAATAGTTTAAAATTTACACGTACAGCTAATAGCCGATTAGCCGATCGCCCAATCTAAAATTTATCTAAAAAATTAGAAGGTAAAAAAATTATTTTTCACCTTCTAACTTGCTACTTTCGGATTTTCCGTTACGGAACAAACTTTTTGAATGCCAGTGTCACGTTGTGGCCGCCAAATCCAAAGGAATTCGACAGCGCCACATCAACTTTTAGATCGCGACTTGTATGCGGCACATAGTCCAAATCGCACTCGGGATCGGGATTTTCCAGATTGATTGTCGGCGGGATTTTGTCGTTGGCGATCGACATTACCGCCGCCACCGCCTCAATTCCCCCAGAACCGCCCAAAAGATGACCGGTCATCGACTTGGTAGAACTAATTGCTACTTTGTAAGCGCTTTCGCCCAAAACCTTTTTAATCGCCTTCGTTTCCGTAGAATCGTTAGGAAGCGTGCTCGTGCCGTGAGCGTTGATATAGCTCACCATATCCGGCGTCAAACCCGCATCCTTCAGCGCTAAAGCGATCGCCCGCGACGCACCCTCGCCCCCCGGTACTGGGGATGTCATGTGATACGCATCGCAAGTTGAACCGTAGCCGACGATTTCTGCGTAAATCCGCGCGCCGCGCGCGATCGCGTGTTCCATTTCTTCTAGAATCAGAATGCCAGCGCCTTCACCGACTACAAAACCGTCGCGATCGCGATCGAACGGACGGCTAGCATGAGTCGGGTCATCGTTGCGAGTCGAAAGCGCCCTCGCCGCAGCAAAACCCGCCACGCACAAAGGCGTCACCGCCGCTTCGGTACCCCCGCAAATCATCGCTTGCGCGTAACCTCCCTGAACTAGACGAAAGGCATCGCCCACGGCATTTGACCCGGCAGCGCAGGCCGTCACCGTGCAAGAGTTCGGCCCCTTAGCGCCCGTGTGAATCGCCGTCAGGCCCGCGGCCATATTCGCAATCATCATGGGAATCATAAACGGACTGCACCGATCGGGACCGCGAGTCAGATATATCTCTTGCTGGTCTTCCAAAACCTTCAGCCCGCCAATGCCAGTGCCAAGAATGACACCCACCTGTTCTGCGTTCAGGTCGTTAATCTCAAACTTCGCATCAGCAAGAGCTTGTTTGCTCGCTGACACCCCAAATTGAGCAAAGCGATCCATCCGCTTTGCTTCCTTCCGCTCTAAATAGTCGTGCGGGTCGTAACCCTTCACCTCTGCGGCAAAGCGGCAGTCGTGCCGCGACGGGTCGAATAAGGTGATCGGGCCTATACCATTCTTCCCGGCAAGCAACCCGTCCCAATACTCGGACAAGGTATTGCCGATCGGTGTAATCGCGCCGAGACCCGTGATAACAACGCGCTTACGCTCTAAATTTGTCATGATTTCAGTTTCAAAAAATTAAACACCCAGAACGCAGAACAAAAGAGGAGTTGCCAGTTTTCTAAGTTCTCTCCTCTTAGGGGAAAAGACAGGTATTTTATGCTTTTGGAGCTGCAAGTTTGCTGCTGATGAAATCTACAGAAGCTTGAACCGTGGTAATTGCTTCGGCGGCTTCGTCGGGAATTTCAATATCAAACTCTTCTTCCAATGCCATGACCAGCTCTACTGTATCTAGGGAATCTGCTCCTAAATCGTTAGCAAAGTTGGCTTCGGGCTTGACTTCGCTCGGATCGACTTCGAGTTGATCTGCCACAATTTTTTTGACTCTAGCAAAAATGTCGTCTTGACTCATAACATCGTGTCCTCATTGGTTGCTGCGTATCTAATCTTATCCGAAAGGGGGATCTGCAAGAAAAAGGCTGGCCGCTTTTCTAAGTGACACGGGGCCGCGGTTATTGGGGCGCGGGCGATCCTCAGGCCATTTGAGATTTGAGATTTGAGATTTGAGATGGGAATTGCTCACTGGATATGGGTTTTAAGTTTTCCTACAGTTGCGTTTTGTTTTGAAACTGGTGTCAAAATCCTTGAGAAAAGGTGATAATTGACCGCTAGCTAGGCGGTGATACGGTAATTATGGAGAGGGAATTCGATCGCTCTTGTTCATTGTCCCGACCGTTGTGTCCCCAGCAGAAACGACTATGCCATCCCAAACTCTCAGATATGCTTACTTTCCCGGTTGCGTTGCCCAAGGGGCGGCCCGCGAACTTTACCTGTCTACAATGGCGCTGACTCAGGCGTTGGGGATTGAACTGGTGGAACTCAAAAAAGCTTCCTGCTGCGGTTCTGGTACTTTCAAGGAAGATTCGCAGTTGCTGGAAGATACTGTTAACGCCCGCAATATTGCTTTGGCCGAGCAACTGAATCTGCCTTTGCTCACGCATTGCAGCACTTGTCAAGGGGTAATCGGTCATGTGGACGATCGCCTCAAGCAATCTCAGAAGACCGATCGACCTTACGTAGAAAAAGTCAACGGTTTGCTGGAAAAACAAGGTTGTTCGCCTTATCAAGGCACTACCGAGGTGAAACATCTGTTGTGGGCGATCGTTGCAGATTACGGCCTGGAGGAAGTGCACAAGCGAGTCACCCGCAAGCTTTCGGGCTTGAAGTGCGCGTCTTTTTACGGGTGCTATTTGCTGCGAGCTCAGGATAAGCTGCTTTACGATGACCCGCACCAACCGGAATCGATGGAAAATGTATTTCGGGCGATCGGGGCAACTCCGGTTTACTATCGAGGACGGACGCAGTGCTGCGGCTGGCCGTTGGCGAGTTATGCCACTAACCAATCTTTTCAGATGGCAGGCAAACATATTCAAGATGCTCTTGACAACGGAGCTGATTGTATGGTAACGCCTTGTCCGCTTTGTCATTTAAATTTGGATTCGCGGCAGCCGGAGGTGGAAAAAGTCATCGGGCGCAAATTGGGTTTGCCGGTGCTGCATCTGCCGCAATTGGTGGCTTTGGCTTTGGGTGTGGAGCCGAAAAAACTAGGACTCGATCGACATATTGTTTCAACTAAGCCCGTGTTAGAAAAATTAGGCTTTTAGTCGATCGATTTGCACAGGTTTGTAGTAAGGACTTTAGTCCTTTGTAATATCAAATCCCGTGATATCGGAATTATACCCGAGTGCGAGCGGGACGCTCGATCGCGCTCATACATTCTTGAGTTGATAGAAGATACCGTCCACAATTTGTCGTTTTGTCTCCAGAGGTGGTCTAGTCTTCTTCTTGTGGGGCAGCAATGGCGCTGCGGAGTTATCACTCTTTGTCGGTTAAGTTGCTCTCCTCATGCGATTTATTTCTGATCTTAGCTCGTCATCAGAGAGCCCAAATGGGTTCTTTAAGCTATTGACACCACCAAGAGATGAAGCGGTCTAACGGCGGGGGCTTCAGCGGACGGCGTTGCACGGTGGCTACACCACTGATAACCTATGCCTCAGTTCCGTTGCCAGCCCTTGTTAGACTGCGATTGCTCTCTTCGCATTCGATAGCCCGGATCTACACTCCAAAGCAAGTGTGGGCTTGGTAGGTTAATATGCAGACAACAGAAGTTGTATACCATTACACAAAATAGTTTTTTAACACTTCCTAACTGCGTAGTTATTGACAAGGAATAAACAATGAAACGAAACCCAGTAAATCTCACACGTTCGGTATTCCTATGGGCAATGCTAGGAATCATTTGTGGTTTGTTTGCTGCAACTTATTGGATATTTTTGTCTTACCTGATGGTGGGATTTGAATATTTTAGTGGAGTTTCTCTACTAATCATCATGCCGCTTGCGGGTTTGCTAATCGGTTTGCTCATTCATTGGCTGGGAAATCCTGGCGAAATAGGGTTGATTATTGACAATATTCATCTCAATGGTGGGCGGTTACCAATGAACGAGAATCCTTCGATGATTCTGTCGTCGCTAATCAGTATTGCAAGTGGAGGCAGTGCTGGTCCAGAAGCACCAATGGTGCAAGTAACAGGTTCAATTGGTACGTGGTTGGCCGATCGCTTTCAATTGCGTGGAGAGGCACTACGAACTTTGAGTATTGCTGGCATGGCATCTGGTTTTACAGTTTTGTTCGGCGCTCCATTGGGTGGTACTTTTTTTGCTTTAGAAATCCTGCATCATCAGAATGTTGTGGAGTATTTTGAAGCAATCTTGCCTGCGGTCGTGGCAAGTTGTGCAAGTTACACCATCTTTGTAGCAATTACCCAGCTAGGAATTGGTCCTACCTGGCATTTTCCTCAATACAATGTGGACAGCCTTTATGACTTTGCCGCAGCGATTGCTTATGGAATCGTAGGGGCGATTATGGGGTGGCTTTTTATTGCTGTATTTCGCAGTGTTGGTCGCTTGTTTGATTCGATACCCAGTCCAATCTATGTGCGAACTACTTTAGCTGGGCTAGGACTAGGCGTTTTATCAGCTTTATTTCCGCTCACTCGTTTCTTTGGTGAACATCAAATTGAAAAAATTGTTGAGGGAAACTTTTCTTTGGGATTTGTCTTAACTTTAGTTATTGCTAAAGTGTTTGCCATTAGTACGACCGTAAATGGAGGCTGGCGGGGGGGGATTATCATCCCACTATTTTTTATAGGAGCCTGTTTAGGAAAGGCAATCGCTATCATTAATCCCGCATCCAACGAGACTTTGGCAATGATTTGTGTAATGGCTGCTCTGAATTCAACAGTTACTCGAACTCCAATTAGTACAACTCTGCTACTCGCCAAGTTGACAGGATTCAGCACTTTTACACCGATTCTCTTCGCTAGTCTCGTGGGTTTCTTCTTGGCTCCCCGATCTCCCTTCATTACCTCACAGCGTAAAGTTGATTAACAAACGGCTAGAATTCCTCTAATAGCTCGGTGTAGCGGTGAAAAATACGTGCAATTTGCGAGTGTCGAGTCTAAAGGCTTCTGCCATTACAAATGCACTCCTTGCATCAAACAACATCTCGCCGTTAATACCAGTCAGCTTGCCGTTTTTTATCCATTGCACAAAAGCCAGTCTGTCCAATGACCCCGCCCAAAAACCGATACTTGCTTTCCGACAGGAGCCGTGGAGAGATAAAAATTTTAGACTAAGGTTCAAGCTCCCAGATTCCTCTGTGGAGTAAATGTTAAATCGAAAAATGGAAAATCGACTGACTGTAGCTAGATGGAAATGTTGAGTCACAACCTCGATTACTTTCCCACAGTTGGGCCCGTCAATATTCCAAAGATTACCATTCTGCAAGGGCAACGGGTATCACCCGCATAAGATCATCGCAGAGAAAGCAAAAACTCTATCCCCAGATATATGACCGAAATCCGGTTTCAACTGGCATCGAAACCAACGAAAGCCGAAAAAGTGGCGCTAGAGGGGAAAGCTGGATTTGTCGCGGTCGCAACTCGCGCTTGTGATTGAACGGTCAAACGCTTGGATGGAACGCTGTAGGAGTTTGGTCAAGAACTTTGAGCAGACTCTCACCCATGCCACTGCGATACTCAATTTGTGTTTCATCAGGCTGATGCTCAAACGGTTGCCGAATGAATAGATCCCAAATGGGTTCTATAAGACTCCCAGCGTTAATAACTGTGAAGTTTTGTCGCTTTTTCGCGAAGTGCTTCCAAGCACTGCGGTAGACTAGCCTTTAATTCTCTGTGCAGGCTATAGCGGTGGCACCTCGCCGTCAAATCTGTTAATTCGCAGAGGCAGCAAATTTTTAGTGACTCGTTGGGAGCCTTTATTCAATGTCTCATTCAGTCAAAATTTACGATACCTGCATCGGCTGCACTCAGTGCGTCCGCGCTTGTCCGACTGACGTTTTGGAGATGGTGCCCTGGGATGGCTGCAAAGCAGCTCAGATTGCCGCATCTCCCCGCACAGAAGATTGCGTAGGCTGCAAGCGGTGCGAAACTGCTTGCCCTACCGATTTTCTGAGCATCCGGGTTTACCTGGGAGCAGAGACCACTCGCAGTATGGGTCTGGCCTACTAAATATCGATCGGCACGCCGATCGAATTACGGGCACAAGAGAGGGGGCGATTAAATTGCCCCCTCTCTTTTTGTCGCGGGATCTGCATTCTGTGGCCGGAAGAAGGTAATACCATTTTCGCATTGAAGATTTTTGATTTTCGATTTGGGATTTTCGATGACCCGCAACAAACGGACACAAGCCCCCGACGCGAGCTTGGCCGATCGGGATCAAAATTTTAGATCCTAGTTCCTGCTCACTGATTCACTGCGCTGCAAGTCAAATCGAAAAATGGAAAATCGAAAAATGGAAAATCGACTGACTATCATGACGGGGATCTTCCCTACAGTTGCATTCTCTTTTGAAACTGGTGTAAAAATAATAAAACTTGGGTTTTATTGCGATCGCTAAGCAGGAGTAGTACCTTAAATGTGCGGAATCGTTGGCTATATAGGCACGCAAGCAGCAAGCGAGATTTTGCTAGCAGGATTGGAAAAACTGGAATACCGGGGCTACGATTCAGCGGGCCTCGCTACCATCTCCGAAGGAGAAATTACCTGCATCCGAGCTAAGGGCAAATTGCACAACCTCCGGGAAAAGCTAGCAGAGATAGACTCTCTCGCTCCCATCGGCATCGGGCACACCCGCTGGGCAACTCACGGCAAACCAGAGGAATATAACGCTCACCCTCACCGGGATAATAGCGGGCGAATTGCGGTAGTTCAAAATGGAATTGTCGAAAATTATCGCGAGTTGCGCGAAGAATTGAAAGCGAAGGGACATAAATTTGTCTCGGAGACGGATACAGAAGTTATTCCTCATTTAATAGCTGATTTTTTCCAAGAAGGAAGAAGTCCGAGGGAAGTCGGAAGAAGGAAGAAGGAAGAAGGAAAAGATCCAACAGCAGAGGAAATTGCTGAGTTGTCGTTTTTGGAAGTGGTTTTAAAGGCGGTAAATCGGTTAGAAGGAGCTTTTGCGATCGCCGTAATTAGTGCAGATTTTCCCGACGAACTCATTGTCGCCAGACAGCAAGCTCCTTTGGTGATAGGCTTTGGTGCAGGCGAATTTTTCTGCGCTTCCGACACGCCGGCCTTAATCTCTCACACCCGCGCCGTTTTGTCCCTCGAAAATGGCGAATTGGCAAGGCTAACTCCGATGGGAGTTGAAGTTTACAGCTTTGCAGGAGAAAGGCTGAAAAAAATCCCGCGCCTCCTCGGCTGGAGTCCGGTTTCTGTGGAGAAACAGGGCTTTAAGCACTTCATGCACAAGGAAATTTACGAACAGCCGGCCGTAGTTCGAGCTTGTTTGGAGACTTATTTAGACAGCGATTGGCAGCCGGGAAATCCAGGCTCTCCCATCAATCTAAACCTGCCGAAAGAACTTTGCGCCGGTGTCGAACAAATTTCAATTCTCGCCTGCGGAACGAGCTGGCACGCCTCGCTAATTGGCAAATATTTGTTGGAACAGTTAGCCAATATTCCCACTGCGGTGCAGTACGCTTCTGAGTACCGCTACGCGCCCGCACCGCTGACAGCAAATACTTTAATTATTGGGGTAACTCAGTCGGGAGAAACGGCGGACACGCTGGCTGCTTTGGGGATGGAACAGCAGCGCCGCGCGGGTTTTACTGATAAATTTCGATCGCGAATGTTGGGAATTACTAACAGGACTGAAAGCTCGATCGCCCACATGATGCCGCACGTCCTCAACACCCACGCCGGTATAGAAATCGGCGTTGCTGCAACTAAAACTTTTGTCACTCAGTTGATGGCATTCTATTTCTTAGCTTTGGATTTGGCGCACCAGCGGCAAACAATCAGCACCGAGAGATTAGCAGAAATTCTTGCGGGTTTGCGCCAGTTACCAGCCGAAATTGAGAAGTTTTTGGAGATTCAAGAACAGTATGTCGAGGAATTGTCGCACCAGTTCACGGAAACCCAAGATTTTATCTTTTTGGGGCGGGGAATTAACTTTCCGATTGCTTTGGAAGGGGCGCTGAAGCTGAAGGAAATTAGCTACATTCACGCCGAAGGATATCCCGCCGGAGAGATGAAACACGGCCCGATCGCCCTTTTGGATGCTAAAGTGCCTGTAGTGGCGATCGCCATGCCCGGAAGCGTCTACGAAAAAGTCCTTTCCAACGCCCAAGAAGCCAAGGCCCGCGACGCCCGTTTAATTGGCGTTACCCCGAAACAAGGCGCGGCGGAAGCCGATATTTTTGACTGCATTTTGCCGGTGCCTTTGGTGGATGAATTGTTGTCGCCGATTGTGACAGTGATTCCGCTGCAATTGTTGGCCTATCACATTGCGGCGCGCCGAGGTTTGGATGTGGATCAGCCCCGCAATTTGGCGAAGTCGGTGACGGTGGAATGAGGGAAGTCAGTTGACAGTTGACCGCTTGACAGTTGACCGCTTGACAGTTGGTTATTGGTTATTGGTTATTGGTATCAATAACCTTTCAGCCTCTGCCTCTAATGCCCTCTCTGCCCCATGCCCTATTCCCGATGCCCTCTCTGCCCCATGCCCTATGCCCTATGCCCAATTCCCTCTTCGCACACACCCCAAATCGCCGCCAACAGCAACCAACTTATCGTATTAACCCGCAAATCAAACAGCGTCACATCTACAGTGTTAAACAGCGTACAGGCGGCGAAGGCTAATAAATAACTGAAAAAAATTAGGCGATCGGCATTTTCGACATCTTGACAAACCACCTGATTTGTGCTGGTAGATATTGAATTTTGATTGACCAATACATAATTTTCCGTTAGTTCCTCTGCTGCTATTTCCTGATGTTTAATATCCGCAGCAAAAACAGGCCAATTCGCCAGCAGCAAAACACCTTTAGCCAAAACCCAACCAACTAAACCAAACAACAAAAGCGTTGCCGGCAATCCAGTTTCCGCAGCCAACATCAGCATCAAACTGTGAGGATGACCCAGCCATTCGTGCATTCTATCTTGATAAAGAGGCGTGAAATTTCGCAGCCCCCAACCAGTCCAAGGACGCTGCTGAGCCATCGACCAAGCAAATTCCCACTGAGTTGTTCTCAAAGTAGCAGTCGGCCGATTTGGAAACATCTCATCGGTGAGTCTGGCCCAGAAGAAAGCCGGGATAATTATTCGCAAAAATTGCCGCAGCGGTTCCGGGCCAAACGCCGACAAAAACACTGCACCAACCGCACTAAAAACCGCAGCTAATATTTTTTTATAACCCGCAGAAAATGCAAAAGCCAAAACTGCCAAAACTGCCAATCCCCACGCATTCCGAGAATTAGTAAAAATTAAACAAACAGCATTTCCCACTATTGCTAAACTTAAAAATAAGAATCGGTAATTGCGAATCGGTAATCGGGAATCGGTAATCGAGAATTGGGAATCGGTAATTTGCAGTTGATTAATTGTTTCCTTCTTACCTCGCACCTCCGAAATCAATCCGTTAAATCCGTTACACAATCCGTTGCCGAACTTCCTTCCTCGTTCTTCCATCCACAATCCCAGTGTTAAAATAAAAGCAATTGTCAGATAGCAAGCTAAAATATTAGCGTACATAAACACAGAAGCCATGCGGCCGGGGGGATTGCCTTTCGGTTCGAGTACCCAGCCAAAAACAGGCTGCAATAAATCGATGCCGCTCCAACCTAAAAATTGCTGTCCCAAACCCAAAATTATCACGGGAATTGCACTAATTGCGATCGCCCAAGACAACTGTCGCAACTGAGCCGGAGTTTGAATTAAACTGCTGAAAGCGGCAAACAATATAAAGAATGGCAAGAAATTGGCCAAGCCTAAAACAGCCTCGATGCGGTTGTTGGCAAAAATCGCCGTGATGACTAGCAGCGCGCTGAGAATTGCAAATCCTCGATTCAGCGGGCGGCGGCTGATTTGCCGAAACTTTTGCTGACAAGTGCCAATTAATCCTAGGAATATTCCCAAAGCTCCTAAAATCGGAATAGTCGGAAAAATGAACGCGCCAAGTTGAGCGAAATTCCAAGGAATTTGCAACTGGCGATCGGGATGTTTTTGCAGGCGAGACTTGAGATTTTTGGCTGTCTGTTTGGTAGCTAATTTCCACGTTTTTTTGATGTTCACCCAAACTCCCAATTCTTCAATTCTTCAATTCTTCAATTCTTCAATCCAAAATCCCAAATCCCAAATCGCTATGCTAATTCCCAAACGCATTCCGATCGCGTTAATCGAATTTGAGCTAAGGCAAAAATGGTCGGGATAATGCGGCCGTAGTTGGTTGAAATCGATCGCCAACCCAAATCCGCTAAAAACCAAGTCCACATCACCGGGCCGATCAACGAAAACACGCTCCGCGTCGCACCGTAACGAGCCGCACTCACGGCCATACCGCGCCGCGCCGTCTGAATTGCGACATAATTTTGAAACTGAGTTGCTGCGGTTGCAGAGCCTACAATCGCAGCTTGTTTTGCCATTTGATAAGTAGCAAAGTGCAGCGCAAATTGATTGGCCATCAATTTAAGCAACATTGGTTTTAAGATGGAGCTGACGGCTAAAGCGCTGCCACCTTTGAACAGCAAACCGAGCGGGTCTTTCTCGGCAGAAATTGGCAGCGGTTCTGAGAGTTTCGACTCCACAATTGCTCGCTGTACCCGCACTGTCAGCGCTTGCTGTTCGTCTGCCGGTAAACGCTTCCACGCGCGGCCCATTAAGTGCAGAAATACTTCTGCTTCTAAGTCGGTGGTTGACAACTGTTTGGGATAAGGGATTTTGAGATAGCGGCAAACTTGAATTAGCGCTTGTCTGTAAGTTACTTGTTCGGTTCGCCCTCTCAGTACCGTCAACCCGTCGGCTGCAAGATACCGAAACCGCTGTTCTACTGCGTCTAGCCACGCTTGGCGATCGCGGCTTTGTACGTCTGTGGGCGCGGGTGTTTGCACGTAATCTAAAGGGTTAAACTTGCGGCTGAACAGAAGTTCTGTTAGTTGCTGCAATTCTTCTTCTGTTGTCAATTCTAGTGCTGCTCTGAGTTCGTCCAAAATTTTGCCCTCCCCTAATGCTATTTTAGATTTTAGATTTGAGATTTTAGATTGTCCCCTAGTAACGATCGCGCTTTGGAACTTGCCGAGCGCTACATTTTTTTAAACTAATCTTAGCTGTCGATTCGTGCTGTCCCTATTCTACTACCTGGTCGAGGAATCTCGGCGGCGGGCTTTTATGCGAGCACGGCCCTGCATCTTTTGCCCCCCAGCCTTTAAGCTGATTACTAAATCCAAAATACTTACAGTTTAACTATGTTTGATGTTGTGGCGATCGGTGCGGGGATGGCGGGGCTCATTTGTGCTCGGCAGTTGCGCCTAGCTGGCTATTCTGTGGCGGTTGTTGAGAAATCTCGCGGTCCGGGCGGACGAGTCGCAACTCGCCGCGTGCACGGCACTAGGGCCGATCACGGAGCTCGCTATTTGGAGCCGCAGGGTCGAGTTGCGGTGGAGGGGTTAATTGATGTTTTGGTCGATCGCCAGCTCATGAAACTCTGGACGGATAGTGTGGGAGAATTCCGACAAGGAGAAATATCTTTTATTCCTAATTCTTGTTATGTCGCGCCTGCTGGGATGAATGCTGTCGGTAAGTATATCGCTGAGGGTTTAGACATTTGGTACGGCCGCCGCGTCAAAGCTATTTCTCGTACTGACAGCCAAATGTGGCATCTTTCTCTGGAAGTTACCGACGACAATTTAGAGATACCTCAAGAATTGATTGCTAAGGCTGTGGTTGTGGCAATTCCTGCTCCTCAAGCTTTAATGTTTTTGGATTCAGAAATCGGTTTTTCCTCGGATTTTCTTGACACATTGCGTTCTGTAGAGTACGATCCTTGCATTACAGTTATGGCTGGCTATTCTGCGGAACGAAATTCTGATTTGAGCGATCTAAATCCGCAGTGGAAATCTGTTTCTTTTCCCGATGATTCTGATTTAGCTTGGATTGGCCTCGACAGCAGCAAGCGGCTCGATCCGCAGCAGCCTGTGTTTGTGGTTCACAGCAGCGCTAATTTTGCACAGCGCTATTTAGAAGCTGCTGATTTGGATACTGTCGGTGGGGAATTGCTCGATCGCGCTTGTGAATATCTAATCCCTTGGTTGAATCAGCCGGAATGGTTGCAGGTGCACCGCTGGCGCTATGCTTTTTGTCGAAATCCTTTGCCTGTTTCTTGTTTGCCTGCGTCAGGGACTTTGCCCCTGGTTTGTGCGGGGGATTTGTGCGGGGAAGGTCAAATAGAAGCTGCTTTGCGATCGGGATTGGCGGCGGCTAGTTGGGTGAATTCTCAATTGGAGGATTTGCCCATATCAGTAGGTTTTTAGTGAGGACTTTAGTTTTTTCTTAGATGAGGACTCGCATTCCGATGCTGCGAACATATCAGTAGGTTTGATCGTGAGGACTTTAGTTTTTTCTTAGATGAGGACTAAAGTCATTTAATTGTGATGGATATAGCGATTTATTAAAAATGGGAAAATGGCACTTAATTCCACTCTCCCATTTTTTTATTTTTGTGCTGTTTCCTGCTTCTTTAACTCTTGTTCTTGCATCTGCAATAACTCGGGAACTGTTACGAACTGGTACCCTTCCTTTCTCAATCGAGCAATAATATCGGGCAAAGCTTCTACAGTCCTCGATCGATTGCCGCCGCCGTCGTGCATTAGCACAATGCCCCCGGAATTTGCCTGCCGCATCACGTTGTCCATCAACGATTGCGTAGCAGTCCGCCAATCTAAAGAATCCGCAGACCACATGATAACCGCATAATTTTTCTTCTGTGCGTAAGCTGCCAATCCATTGTTTAAAATGCCTCCTGGCGGCCGGAACATTGATGTTTTGACTCCGGTCAATTCCTCAATTAACGATGACGTGCGATCGATCTCGCGAGCGGCACCGTCTTCGTTATACTTAATGTATTGGTGGTTCCAAGTGTGGTTGCCGATCGCGTGACCGGATGCCGCAACTTGTTTGCCAAGTTCGGGATAAGTTTGCAGGTATCTTCCTACCCAGAAAAATGTAGCCTTAATATTGTTTTTCTTGAGAATATCTAGGATTTGTCTAGTTGTTGTCGGCCAGGGGCCGTCGTCAAATGTCAGGGCGATCGCCTTGTGCCGCGAATCCAGTTTCGCCTGACGGAGCATTGTACCTTTAACCTGCGACGGTAGACCAGATTGAAAGCGGATTGCCTCCAAAGAGCCTATAGCCTGTTCGGAAAACTCAACTCGATTGGCGATCGCCCCTTTGATCCCATTAACATTCGATATCGGTTTTGCTTCTTGCGACTGGGATACGGCCAAGACTTGCGCCTGCATAGGTGCCACTGGCCCAGTTGCCCGCAAGTTCATCGGCAACATCACACCCAGCAAAAAACTGCCTGCGGCGGCCGTAAAAGCAACGATTAAATTTTTTCGCCGCCTCAAGAGCCGTTTGATTTTTGTCACGTCATTCTCTCCTTCACACCTTGCACAATTAATTCTAGATTTTATTTTGATATCAAGTTAATCCACTTAGGACAATAATCTTAAATCGGATTGCCCCTAGAAATGTTACTGCAAATAACCGATCGCAGGGAAGTCCGCCCGGATCGAAAAATTTAAGACTTGTGTACAAAAAACCCCCTAACCCATCAAAACGGGAAATAGTGGAAATTTTCCCGACGGCGCTCAAATCCCGTTAGCGGCACGTTTATATTGTTAGGGACTCAGGCCCGGGCCCGCGTCCCTACCTGACGCTGCAGGCCATCGCAGCGTCCTAAAATTAACTTTTAGGATTGGTTTTCTGTTTGTACAAGCCGACAATCCGATCGATAACTTCGTCAACAGTCAAATTGTCTGTTTGAATGGACACAGCATCGGCAGCTTTCCGCAAAGGTGCAATCTCCCGGGTGCTGTCTTTTTCGTCACGCAGGGCGATCTCTTGTTCCAACTCGGCCAAGCTAATATTAGCCCGATCGGTGTCTTTAAGTTGTAACAGTCGCCGGCGCGATCGCTCTTGTACCGAAGCCGTCAAAAAAATCTTCAATTCCGCATCGGGAAACACGTTAGTCCCGATATCCCGGCCTTCTGCCACAATTCCGCCGGATTTGCCGCAGCGCCGCTGTTCCTCCACCAGAAACTGCCGCACGGCCGGAATCGCCGCCATTTCCGAAACGCGCGATGTCACTTCCAAACTGCGAATTGCCTCGGTTACGTCTTCGCCGTTAATCTTCAGCGTCAAAGATCCGGGATCGAGGTTGTATTCTAAATAGCTGCAACTGACTAATTCGGCGATCGCGCATTCGTCAGAAATCGGCGTATTTGTTTTCAAAGCCAACCAAGTCAGCGCCCGATACATCGCCCCAGTATCCAAATAAAACAAGCCCAAAGCTCTTGCTGCTTGGCGAGTTACGGTAGATTTGCCCGCACCCGCCGGGCCGTCGATCGCCACAATTGGCCGGCGGTTCCTGAGAATTATATTGTCAATCAACCGAGTAGAGCCGACTCTGGCTGCTACGGCTAAAAGTCCCGCTGTTTCCACAACCTGCAACGGCGTCAGAGTGTCGGGATCGACGAGCTCGGCGTATTCCAGCTTGACTGCGGGTTCTCCAGCGACTTCTGCGCGGGCTGCAGCGAGTGCGGCTTCGGCAGTGCGGTCGCCTGAGGCAAAAGTTTTTGAGGCTTGTTGCAGGGCGCGGTAGAGGGCGCAGGCTTGCTGTTTTTGCTCTGCTGTTAAATACTGATTGCGAGAACTCATTGCCAGTCCCGACTCTTCGCGGACGATCGGGCAAGCAACAATCTCTACAGGCAAGTTAAAATCAACAGCCAGTTTGCGGATAATTGCTAGCTGCTGCGCGTCTTTCTGACCGAAATAAGCTTTTGTCGGCTGCACTAAACTCAAAAGTTTGGTCACAATTGCCGCGACGCCTTGAAAATGACCGGGCCTGGAGAGGCCGCACAAAACCGATGTCATCGCCGGCGGCGGCACTACTTGAGTTAAGGATGAAAGGTGAATTTCTATCTGTTTTTGGGCGGTTTTCTCTGTTTGAGTACGCGCGGCGAAGCTATCCCGTAGGGAATCGACTCGGTTGCCGAACATTTCTGTTGCTGGGGGAGCAAAAATGGCATCAACCCCAGCTTGTTCGCACAGCAGCCGGTCTCGATCCAAATTCCGGGGATAATCTTGAAAATCTTCTGTCGGCCCAAATTGCAGCGGGTTGACAAAAATGCTGACTAGGACGATCGCATTTTCTTGTCTTGCCCGCTGGATCAAGCTCAGATGTCCGGCGTGCAAAGCTCCCATCGTCGGCACCAAACCGACTGTCACGTGAGGTGCAGCAGACTTTTGTGAATTTAAGTAGCAGCGAAGTGCTGCAATGGTCGTAAACAGGCGCACCAAGACACTCTCCTGAAGGCATTCGGCAGAATGCAGAATTTATTTGTCAGAATTTGTTCGATCGGACATCTTGCACCGATGTTAGCAACTTGCCTCGCGTGCGAGTTCCACAACAAATAAACTATTGTGGCGCGCGCGACTATGGCGACGAGTGCAAGATGTCAGATACTTCAAGCCCGGACAAGTTTTATTCTAGTTTCTGCTTTCTACACTTCGGATAACTTTTGTATTCTGCCTTACCAGAAAGAATTGGTTGAAAGCCCCAAGCTTCTTCGGGAGAAATTAAAAGAAGACTATTCATTACTCCAATCCTCTTCCTTCTAGGTCGCCCTCAAGCTGTCAACTGTCAAGCTGTCAACTGTCAACTGTCAACTGTCAACTGTCAACTGTCAACGTCCCACAGTTGTTTGCTGCTGCGGTTCGATTACTTCGATTTCCACTCTCGCAACCCCGCTGCTCATCATTCCCAGCACGTTGGCTGCGCCGGCGGACAAGTCTATGAGCCGATCGCCCACATAGGGCCCGCGGTCGTTAATGCGGACGACTACGGAGCGGCCGTTGTCGAGATTTCGCACCATCACTCTAGTGCCGAAGGGCAACTGGCGGTGGGCTGCGGTTAAATCATTTTGGTCGAAACGCTCGCCGCTGGCGCTGAGGTTGCCGTTAAATCCCGGGCCGTACCAGGAAGCCCAGCCGCTGAGCCGCACTTGAACTGGGCCCAGAGACAGCACGGGGGGTTCTGGTTGGGGTTGGCCTGCGACTGCTTCGAGAGGTGGGGCGTTGCCCAGCAGTCGGCGGAGGCGATTGGTTGCTTGCAGGGCGTCTCGGCTGAAGTCGCTGGTGGTGTCGGGGAGGATGGTTTCGGCGTTGATGTTTACCAAGTCCTCGCCGTTTGCCTGGATCAGGTAGCGATCGCCTTTTTCCCACTTAACGGTAATGCTGTTCGGATCGATGTTGTTGCGGGCTAGCTGGTTGAGTCTTGCTGCTAGGCTGGATGCCCGCCACACTGGATCTGGTTCTTGGTTGGTGGAATTGCTGGCAATGTTTCCAACTTTGGGATTTTCTTTCGCGCCGGCTACTTTTGACTGACTGCTACCACTGGCTTTGCTGTCGCCAGTTTCTCCGATTTTGGTATTTGTTTCCGGACTCGGGTTGAGAAAGGTGATGACTGGAATGTTTCGCACGTAGACTGTCGCTGCTTGTCGCCCGCCCAAGTCGTGCGGTTGAATTTTGGCGATCGAGTCTCGGTCAATGTCAGCTCTTGCTTGGTACTGATACTGTCCGACTTTTTGTGCTTCGGCCCGAGTTGCGTTTAACTGCGGGGACGGTTGGGTGGCAATTACTTGCTGCTTGGAACCCTGAGAGTTTTGCTTGACGGCATCTGTGGCTTGTGCGTGACAAGACGATGCCGTTCCTACCACAGGAACTAACAGGACAGCGAGCAGACCACCAACAAATTTTTCCTTCATACGTCCATTTTTGTGAAGAGCCATTGCCAACCGAGAGAGGAGGATTGGCCGTTTGGCGATGGGGCGTCAAGAATTTCTCGCTTAGCCCTTCGCCATTCCCCCGCGAGTCAAACCAAAGTATCGGGGTGCGTTTTTGCTTTAATGCTTCAGCCCCAAAAAAATTTGGCGGAAACTTCCCCGATACTTGACAACTCATACTCGATCCGCAATTTGTGTGTTGTTCACGAACTGCAACAGACTACCACAAACTTTTGCGCTTGGGGATCGCTGTGGCGGCACATTTCACCCAATCTTCATCAAATCTTCTCGGAGCGCTGTATCATAAAATCCTTTAATTGCAGTGCTTGCAGCCGTTTTCGCAATTCCTGAAAACTTTACAAAACTTTACAATCTTTTGGGGTATTTTGTGGGCTGGCGAATGGCTAGCCTGAAAAAAACTGTTTGTCAAGCGTTAACGGTTGAGTCCGCCCACAAAACGGATACAAGTTTCCGACTGTTGTGGGGGTCCACCTCCAATTTGAGACTAAGGTTCAAGCTCCCAGATTCGTCTGTTAGCCGTTATCAAAAATCTGGGTTTAAAACCCCGTCCTTGCAGGACGGCTTTCTCTTAATGTACTATGACATCGGCTTGTTAA
>NZ_JAUBVK010000038.1:49015-65799 GCF_036705795.1 Microcoleus sp. ARI1-B5 | reverse complement strand
GGGCAGAACTACAATTTTGCTGTTGAAGCTGTGAGTAATAGCGGCGCTGTGACCAAAGATTTGGGGCAGTTTAAAACCCTACCTCCTGTTAGCAACAGTCCTTTCAGCAGCGTGAGCGTGTTGACTCATGGTTTTACACTTTTGCCTAACCAGTCTGGGATTCCTGATTCCTTTTTCCAAATGGCAAACAAAATTGCCACTGTTAGC
Organism: Microcoleus sp. ARI1-B5; assembly: GCF_036705795.1. NCBI lineage: Bacteria > Bacillati > Cyanobacteriota > Cyanophyceae > Oscillatoriales > Microcoleaceae > Microcoleus > Microcoleus sp. ARI1-B5. The sequence continues at coordinate 65,592 of NZ_JAUBVK010000038.1, read as the reverse complement.
GGCAATACACCGGAAAACAGCGGGTTAATTATGCGCTACGACAAGCCTACAGGTAACTGGATTCCTATAGATCTACAGGGACGGGTGATAACTAATTTGACGGGGGGGCTTAACACCAGCGAACCTAATTATCTCTCAACTTTGGCAAATAACTTAAAAGCCGGGGTAGTTAAAGATGGAAAGCGGATTGAATATCTCAACAAAAACAAACCGTTAGTGTTGCTGACTGAATGGTCGTTGGACAGAGAATCTGTCATTCCTGATGTGGGCTTTTCTGAGGGCGCGGCTGATGCTTTGTTTGCTTCTATGGTGCAGTTGGATCTGGCATTAGGGGGTAAGGTTGGAGAGTATGAAGGCAATCAATTAAAGCGGTTGTACGACAGCCAAGGAAACCTGATTCGCCAGCAGGGGGATTTGTTCAATTCGCCCATGCACTTCATGGGTTTCAGTCGGGGTACCGTTGTCAATAGCGAAATCGTACAGCGTTTAGGGACTTTCTTCCCCCAAGCGGGCGGCAAATCTATGGCTGACCGAGACCTCCAAATGACAACAATTGACCCGCACGATTTCTACCAACCTAGTTTGAATTTACAATTACCGAACTTTATCAGCACAAATTTCAGCGATTTCTACGAACCCAAGGTTCAGGTTTGGAATAATGTGACATGGGCTGATAATTATTATCAGACTGTGGCAGATCCTAATAGTTTGACTGCTACTCCTAACGGTCGTTCTTTGAGTCAACTTCCACAAGAGGAGTTGGATAAGAATCCGAAACCTGCTGGACTGAATTTTCCTCAAGCGTCGGGTGTTACTTTAGGTAAAGCAGACCGAGAGATTTTACTCGGTACTCGTGAGGGGGAACCAGGTCGTGAAAACAGCCGGATTGGGTTTACTAAGGATGATAGTATTGGGGGGACGCACAAGCGAGCATTTGGATGGTATGCTGGGACGGTTGATTTAGACCTGGAGGAAGTTTTACTTCAGTATCCTCATGTGGAGGCCTCTGAGAATCCTCAAGCAGTTAACGATATGTTGGGTAAAATGGGTTTACCCGAAATGTTCGATCCGAGTTTCCCGGCAGCTAAACCTTGGTATGATAATGGCAATGGTGAAGGGGTTGGTGAGGGTTGGTTTTATTCTGTTTTGGGTGGAGGTAAAGAGCAGCGTCAGTATAGCCCTACTGGGCGCGTTCCGGTGAGTTTTGATAATACTCTTTCTGCTGGTATGCGGGGAGATTATGCGGTTCCAACTCTGTTTAATGGCAATTTTGACCAGTTTATTCCGAATAAGAGCGCTGCCGAAAATTTGGGTCGAAATACTATCTCTCAGGAAATTCCTGGGTGGTCTTTCCACAATAGTGCCACATCAAAGTTGGTGTCACCTATTAACAACCTCGTAGAGTGGAGTCAGATAGCTCAACAATCTCCCAATTTTTCCAATTACTTGAGCTTATTAGGTATTAACTCTCAAGCTCAAAATTATCAACCCAATTATGCTCTAAAATTAGGTGCGGGCGAGAGCATTACGCACAATCGCTTTGTCGTACCGGATTGGGGAGTATTGCGTTTAGATCTTCACGTTCCAGAGTCATCTTTGAACAAAGGTGGAAGACTCAATGTGTATCTGGAGGAAGTAGGTTCGCTGGAAAATGTAAAAATAGGAGAAATTTCTTTAAAATCTGCTAACCCCAAAAAGAATGAAGCTACCCGCACTAGCTTGACTGTGCGGAATGCTGCTGATGAGACTCGCAAAGCCTATGAAGTTAGTATACCTGCTGATTATGGCTATGACAAAGATACCATTGGTTATGGCTCGTCCGGGTTGGAAACGTTCCACTTTGATGTGCCTGCGAGTTTGAGAGGGAAAGTGGCTAAGCTAGAGCTGAAGTTGGAAGGCGGTGGCGACAATTCAGTTTATATGGATAACGTCTTTTTCAAGAGTGAGGTACTCAAATGGGGTAATCCCAGCGAGGCAAGAAACGATCCGCAGTTTGAAAATAACTTCTTGATTGAAAAGCCTCAATACACCGTTTCTTATAACCGCAGCAAAAACACCGTTAATTGGGTAGGTTGGAAGTTAGATAAAACTTGGTTGGGGACTGTTAAAAGACCGCAGTTTTTTGGCTTTGCCCAAGACCCGGAATTAGTAAAAACTGGCTGGTATTCGGTAAAAGATAGTGACTATGATGCGCTTTATCTCAAAGATAAAGATGGGCAAGTAGTAGACAACCGAAAAGGCGATCGGTATGCCGATGGGTACGTAGATTTTGAAATTGATGAAAATGGGAACTACATTCCTATCCTCGGAATAGATCGGGGTCACATGGCTCCGGCTGCTGATAGAAACAGGACAGCTAAGGATCTTTATGCCACTTTCTTAACGACGAACTTACTTCCTCAAGAGAGCAGTAACAATCAAGGAGTTTGGGGGACTATTGAACAGAAAATCAGAAATGTAATTGAGTCGCCTAACTCAAGCGGTCTGGAAACCTATATGTTTGCCGGGGGATATGGGTACTATGACAATCCCAGCCAGCGTCCCTATACGGGGATATCGCAGAATTCAAACTTAGATCCCCTCATCCAATTCCCAGTCGGTCTGTGGAAAGTAGTTATGACCAAAGACAAAAACACCGAACTCCCTCAGTATGCTCACTATGGTATCTATTTGGGTAACGACGCAAGAAGTGGGTATCAAAAACAATCGATCCAAAACTTGGAAAACTTGCTCAATGGAGATTGGCCAGATATCTCTCCCCAATACCAATTCTTGTCTAACCTGCCAGAGTCTCCAGACAAAGAACGGATTAAGAATACAATCTTTGAGCGCTTGCCATAAAATAATGACTTAGACTGAAGTTCCCCCCACGAGGGGGACTTCAGCAAGGTCAAACCCTTGCTCTGTTTACAATTCCAGCTTTGGGAACTGAAAATCTGTACCCATGTAAGACTTGCCATAATACGGATCTCGCCGTATTATGTCAACAGACAAAGGATCGGCTCAAACCCTCACCAATTCAAGGTTTCATCGATTGTACCCGAAGCGCTCAGCGGCTCCAAAATGTTTGGAACTCGCACAGTCCGACATTTTCTAGTTTTTGGCAGGAGGGAACTTCTGTTTAGAGATTTATATCATGTCCGGTCGATCAACATTATATAGCACATAGTCATTACATTTCCCGATGACCTCATCAAAAATATATCATTCCAATGCTAACGGAAACGATAGGAGTCAAATCCAACATTCATTGACCCTTTATCCCTCTAGCTATTTAGAAAATACAACCCTTCGTGCGGGCCTCAAAAATTTTCATTCTCTCCAATTTAGCATCCGTAAAATTACACCGAATAAAGGTCGATTCTATGGCACCGGCTTTGCTAAAGCTAGCCTTGGTAAAATCGCAATCGATGAACATACATTGTTGAATACACCCTCGATTCCAGTTAACTTTGCTAAAATTGCATCTCTCTTTGGGAGGACAAAAGCTGGAGATAGCCTCTTCCATATCAGCCCCACTGAAGTCAACATCAACACACTCACCAGTCGATACATCAGCACCTCTAAGGTTTGCCTGTTGCAGAACGGTTCCCTTTAGCCAAGCATCGCCCAAGTTCGCCCCCTCTAGAATGGCTTTATTCAAGTTAGTTTGATGCAAGCGAGCCCCGCAAAGTACAACTTCTCTCATGTTAGCGGAGCTCAGGTTAGCTTCATTGAGCCTCGCCACCTGCAATATAGCTCCAGTCAAGTTGGCTCCACTCAAATTGGCTCCCATAAAATCAACAGCTTCTAGGTTAGCCCCTTCAAGATTAGCATCACTCAGGTTTATGCCACGCAGGTTGACTCCTCCCCATCTGGTGTTTTCTTCAGTTTGATATCGTTTGATTAACTCGTCAGCGTAACGTCTACCCAAAAGAATTCCACTTAGGTCAAAGTTTGCAAAGTCTCTTTCTCCGGCAGCATACCGTCCGATCAATTCTTCTGCATCCATAACTTTAGTCCTGAAGTTATTATCGATTCAAGTAGTTTAACTTCTGAATTATAGTACAATCTTCCTGCCTTTTGCTAGTGCAATATAATCAGCAATTAGTCATAATAAATGCGGACCAGAATTAAAAGTTTGCTATTGAAGCGAGCAGGTAATAACTAAGTAGTTTAAAAAATAGAACCTGTCGTAGAGGCATCAAAAACTTTCACTCTCTCCAATTTAGCATCCGTAAAATTACACCGAATAAAGCTTGATTCTATCGCGCCAGCTTTGCTAAAGCTAGCCTTGGTAAAATTGCAATCGATGAACGTACATCGTTGAATACACCCTCGATTCCAGTTGGCTTTGGTAAAGTTGCATTGCTTGATGCTAGCTGGTCCTATACCTACCTCTCTTAAGTCAGCACTGGTAAAGTCAACGTCAATAAAGCGAGAAGTTTCCAAACCAGCCCCTCTAAGCTTTGCTCGCCTCAAAATTGCCCCTATGAATTCGGCATCATACGAAACTGCTCTTTCCAAAATAGCCCCGCTCAAGTTGGTTTGATGCAGTAGAGCCGAGCTAAGGATAACTTCTCTCATATTAGCTCCGCTCAGGTTAGCTTCATTGAGCCTCGCAACTTGCAATATAGCTCCAGCCAAGTTGGCTGAACTCAAATTGGCTCCCATAAAATCAACGGCTTCTAGGTTAGCCCCTTCAAGATTAGCATCGCTCAGGTTTATGCCGCGCAGGTTGACTCCTCCCAATCTGGTGTTTTCTTCAGTTTGATATCGTTTGATTAACTCGTCAGCGTAACGTCTACCCAAAAGAATTCCACTTAGGTCAAAGTTTGCAAAGTCTCTTTCTCCGGCAGCATACCGTCCGATCAATTCTTCTGCATCCATAACTTTAATGCTTGATTCATAACAGTCAACCCTCAACAATCAAATGACTAAAACTGAGGTTTTGCGACCACCCCGTCGCAGAGGCGCCGATCGCGATCGCTGACATTAGGATTAGTTCTGAGATAATCCCCCACCCAATCGCAGCCCCTCACCAGCAAATCATCAAGATCCAAATTCCACAAAATCACCCGATTATCCCGGCCGGCAGAAGCCAGAACCTTCCCATCCGGGCTAAAACTCAAGCCCATCACACTATCCTTGTGACCCGTCAAAGTTTTCAGCAAAGTCCCGCTGCGGCTCCACAGCTTCACCTTACGATCGTAACTGCCCGAAGCAACCAACAAACCATCCGGGCTAAAACCCACGCTAGTCACGCTGTCGCTAGAACCCTTCAGCAGCGTCGCCACCAAAGTCCCGTCCACCTTCCACAGCTTCACCGAATTGTCGTAACCAGCCGAAGCCAGCATTTTGCTATCAGGGCTAAAAGCAACCCCCAACACAAAACTATTGTGAGCCCCTTCAAAAGTCCTCAGCAAACCACCGTCCCGATTCCACACTTTGACAGTACCGTCATCACTTGCAGAAGCCAGCATTTCTCCGTCGGGACTAAATGTCACCCCAGTCACCCAGCCTTTATGTCCCGTCAAAGTCTTAATCAACCTGCCGTTTCTCGTCCAGAGTTTCACAGTCTTATCCTTGCTCGCCGAAGCGACAATCTCGCTGTCGGGGCTAAAACTCACGCTCATCACGCTGTCGGCGTGCCCTTCGAGAGTGAACAGCACAGAAGGCGAACACGGGAATAGCGGCGCCGAAGGACAAGGGAGACTACTACTCATCGCATCTTTGTTCAGACTCCAGACTTTCACCGTTTTGTCGTAACTCCCAGAAGCCAGTAGCTGCCCGTCGGGGCTGAAACTGACGCTGGCGACTCTCTGAGTGTGTCCTTCCAATGTTTCGAGCAAAACCCCCGTGCGGCTCCAGAGTTTGATAGTTTTGTCCGTAGAAGCAGAAGCCAGCTTTTGGCCGTCGGGGCTGAAAGTAACGCTTTGCACCCGGTTTTGGTGTCCGTCGAGGGTTTTGAGCGGCACATCGTCGAGCCGCCAAAGTCTGACAGTTTTGTCAAAACTTGCCGAAGCCAGAGTTTTGCCATCCGGGCTAAAACTTACCTGAGTAACTCGATCGGCGTGTCCCTCAAAAGTTCTCAGCAAGCGGCTCTCCGGTTTAATATTGCTAGCATCCGTTGCGCGTTTGTCGCCAACATTAGTCAGGCTCCAGAGTTTGACAGTCCCGTCTGCACCTCCAGAAGCAAGTGTTTGACCGTCGGGGGAGAAACTGACACCAAATACCCACTTGCTGTGTCCCCGCAAAGTTGTTAGCAGTTCGCCCGCCTTTGCCTGTGTTGATTTTTTTCTGGCTGGGTATTTTAGTGCAGCGATGCTCCAGATTTTCACCGTTTTGTCTTCACCCGCACTAGCAAGCAGTGTACCGTCGGGGGAAAAACTGACGGTATAAATTTTCGAGGGTTTTTTGTTTTCGCTGTGCCACAAATTACCGATTAACCTGCCGTCAGAGTTCCACAGTTTGACAGTACCGTCATCGCTCGCCACAGCAATGATTTTGCCGTCGCGGCTGAAGCTGAGCCAATTTATGGGAGCTCGTTGTTCGATCGTTTGCAGCAGCGTACCGTCAGTTTTCCAAATTTTGATAGTTTTGTCTGTAGATCCGCTGGCGATCGTTTGGCCGTCGGGGCTAAAAGCAACGGTAGTAACGCTGTTAGTGTGGCCGTTTAAAGTTGCAAGCATTGTGCCGTCAGTTTGCCAAATTTTGACAGTTTTATCTAAACTTGCCGAGGCGATCGTTTTATTGTCGGGACTGAACGCGACACAGGAGACACTGTTAGTGTGACCTTTAAAAGTTGCCAGCAAACTGCCGTCGCGCCGCCAAAGTTTCACAGTTTTATCTACGCTGGCAGAAGCTATTGTTTGGCCGTCTGGACTGAAACCCAGACCCCAAACTACGTCACCGTGTCCCTCCAAGCGGTTGCGTTCTTTGACGCCGTAAACTGCCTGCTGGAGGGCAGCAGCAATCAGAATTTCGGTGTCCTTGAGGGTGTGCATTTCTTGGGAGTGTTCGATCTGTCTCCACTTTTTACCCGCTCTCAAACTTTCCATCATGGCGTCAAATTTGTTGTTTGAGAAATAAAGAGCTTCAGAAGCTGCGGTTAAGGTACTGATTTCGGCTCGCTGAGTTTGAGCGACAGCTAGTTGTTTTTGACCGACGGCCCGCCACCAAAAGTTGACGGCGGCGATGGTGGAACTGGTCAGCAGCAGTACGCCGATCACTGCTACTCCCAGCAGTTGTTTGAGAAAAGTATTGGCTCGGTAGAGCTGTGCTTGACTCATCTTTTTGTCGGCTTCTGCTTTGTGCAGTCGGGCTTCTAAGCCGAATCTTTGGCGGATCGGCCGCACTAAATAGTCGTGTACCAATTGATAGCGGTCTTCGGGCGCTTCCCGCAGCAGAAATAGCAAACCGTGACCCACTAAAATGTCTAAAATTAAGTCGAGGTTGTCGGTTTTCTTTTGTCCGCTTTCTGGGTTTTTTGCGAACTGTCGCTGTAGGGAAATTCTGCCGGTGCTGCCGATCGCCGATAATTCAGTTTCGCCCGCATCTGCGGGCTGGTGGCCTGTCACTAAGGACAGTTCGTGTTTGGTTTTAATCAGCCGCACGCCTCTTTCATCTGTCAGGGAAAACAAGATTTTCCAAGCTGCGTCTTCGTTAACCGGCCCGCAGTCAGAGATGACTCCTTCGAGCGATCGCTTCACTAATTCTGCTTTGGGATTGTGGCCCAATTGCTGGTATTGTGCTAGACTGGTAATACCTTCTTCTTGCAGTTGCGCTCCCACTACCTGCAATTCAATCGGTCGCACTTCTTGCAGTTCGTCTGCTAAATCTTCCACGAAGGCATCGATCAGTGTCGGCTCTAAATAAAATTCTGCCCGTTTCGTTAAGTGTCCGATCACAGCCCGCGCGTCTTTGATCGAAAAACTCCGCAGTTGGTAGCGGATGCTTTTGTCGAGAATATTATTGTTAATGGCGTCGAGGTCGGGGAAGCGATCGCAGTCGAGCAAATAGTGCAAGTAATCTTCGCGCAAGCAGAGAATTATCTTGACATAAGGCAGGTTTAAAAACAACCGCAAAAAATTATAAAAAAGTTGTCTTTGTGCCACTGAGGTCGAAACAAAGAAAAACTCTTCAAATTGATCGAAAATCAGCACGGTCAACAAATTATTTTCGGCATTGTCGCGCAACTGCTCTATAATAAAAGAAGAAGTTTCCGAGCTCAGAGCGGGGATAACCGAGCAACTTTTTTTGTGAATTTCCTGTAGTCCTTGGGCGATTAAGTGCCTTTCCTCTTCGGCTTGTTTGTCGTAAAGCGCGCCGTTCAAAGCCTTTTCTAATTCCACCAGCCAGTCGCTGTAAACTTTGACTACTACGGGCAAGGTATCGCGCGCGCCCGGAGTAATATTTTTCAAAGCAGGTACTAAGCCGGCGTTGACTAGAGAACTTTTCCCGACTCCGCTGGGCCCGTGAATAATAGTTAATTTATGGTCGTCCCTGCTAATTCTTTCTAGCAAGCTGTTGATATCTGTTTGGCGCGAGTAGGCTGTCATGGACGCTGCGATCGCGGCTTGATTTTGAGCTGAGGGACTCGAAGGATTGACGGCTTGTCGCTGCTGCTGCAATTGGCTGGCTCCGATAAAAGCCCTAAATCCGTATTGATACTCGATCGATCGCTGAGTCTTTTTAATCCGAAAAGCTTTCAGATACTCTCCCTGCTCGAAATAAACCGCTTGCAGTTGGGTCAAAATATCGATGTAAAGTCGGGGATCGTACTTTGGCTCGCTTTGAGTTTGAGCCAACTCCAAAGAATGCACGGCCGCTTCCCACTGGCCTAGCTCTCGCAAACTTCTCGCTAACAGTAAAAGATACGAACTGCGATCGGATTTGGGATGTTGGATTTTAGATCTCGGCTCGTTACTTGACTCGTTAGTACCCACAAATTCTGGATAATTTCCCGCAAACCCCAATCTCAAATCTTCAATCAGCAATCTCAAATCGTTAGGCGTTTGATCCAAAATCGCCAAAGCCAACTCGGCTAGCTGGCGGGCTTGACTCCACCTCGACTGTTGCAGGGCAACTTCAGCCAAAAACCCGTAATCTTGAGCTAGTTGGCTGGGAGTACCGTAAGTGAAGTGCAACTGCAAAGAATTTTCAGCTAATGCTTGCAACTCTCCCCAAGCTTTCAGGCGTTGCAGCACCTCTCCGAGGTGTGCTGTCACCTCCGCTACTAATTCGGGGCGATCGGCAAGGGAGAAAGCGTTTCTAGATTGTTCCAGGCTAATCCAAGCTTGTTCCCAGTGGTGCCGGTTGGCTACGGGATTTCTGGCGGCTTGCAAGCGGTGACACAAAGCTATGTGAAACAGCACTATGCCTTCTCTCTCTAAAAATAAAATGTTGGGGACAGGATTCGACAGGGAGGAGCAGATTGTCGATCGGTTTTCGGAATATTTCCAGTTTGCCAGTTCCCAGTTGCCGGTTTGCTGCTGCCAAAATATTAAGCTTTCTTGGTAGTGAATTAACGCGGTTTCGGTTTGGTCGCTGACATAGTAATCTCGACCGAGAACGAATTGCAAGCTGGCTTTGAGGGCGGGTTCTAGTTCTTGACCGCGATTTTGTAAATCTCTTAAAGCTAATTCTAGTTCTCGGCGCGACAAAGAGCCGATCGCCAGATCGAGGGTATTGCCGGGACTCAAAGGCGAATAGGAGTGGACATCGGATTGCCGTTTGTTTTGGGGTTGAGAGTTAAAGGTGAGAAAGCGTTCTCCCGAGCTGATGGGGCGCTCCCGGGCGGGGTTTTCCCAGTCGGTTTCGCAGGTGCCAAAACCTGGTCTGGTGCCAGCGGTGCTGCTGCCGAGTTCTTGATTGATTTCGCCTACTTTAAATATAGTATCGGCCCGCCCTGCCAGGAAATTAATTAATTCGTCAACGGCCATTTCAAATTTAATGGTGGCGGCGGCCCAACTTTTGAAATCTGGGGCCAGACGAATCATTTTGGTCACGATATCATCTGTTACCCACAAAACCACCGGGCAGGAAAAATTTTTGCGAAATTCGTCTCGCACTTGATTGGTAGAGGCCATCAGTTCGTCGATCGCTACTACCGTTTCTAAACCGAATACCATCAAAGCCGAGGCGGCACCCGAGGGCGAAGACTCGCTCGCTCGCGTGTTGGCCAGCAGAGTAGTGTAGAGGGTTTTGACGGATGCTGGCAGGACGATATCTTGAATTGGAACTGCGGACATTTCTCGCAGCCGCTGCGCTATTTGCTGCCGCAACTGCTCGTAGTTGCAGCGCACCAAAATTAGCGAGAATTGCTGTTGAGACATCGCGATGGACCTGACCAGAGTTTTGAGCGATCGCTCGTTGTAGCTGGCAGTTTCTTGTAGTTTAAGTAGATCGGTCATGCGTGCACCCCTTTTGCAGAAATCAATTACCTAAGGATCGCCGATCGTGACTGAGACAGTATCTACTTAGAGATGCCCGTATCTGTCTGGCGCTTTATATCTGTAGGAATACGTAGTTGTCCGTACTTCTCTTCTGAATACATACACAGTCATTAGGTTTAATCTAAACACATCATACATCTCAATCTCAAAGAATGAGAAACTTGACAGTAAAAATTAAAATTAGCCTAAAATATTTTTTACTCAGGTACAGATAAAATACCGCAAGCCATAAATATGCGACCGCTAAATTGATCGATAATACCGGCGACTAGCTATTAGTAAACAACTCCGGTGTATCTGTAGCAGATATTTAGCAAAAAAGCCCAATAAATTGTCGTCCGGGAGGGGATTAGTTGGTGCGAAGAGCAACAGTTCAGTTGACCAGGGACTGCTTGAGGGTTGACCGCCAGAGAGCGACCTCTACCTGGAAGGAAGAGGATTGGAGTAATGAATAGTCTTCTTTTAATTTCTCCCGAAAAAGCTTTGGGCTTTAAACCAATTCTTTCTGGTAAATACAGACATAGGGGGGTCTGGTCTTCCAGGTATGAGAGTTGAGATTGGGGAAAGTCCTTGCAGGGAGATTTTTTTACGCACCCATAATATTCTTGGCTTACAGCCAGCCTTCAACAGAAATCAGCCAGCAGTAAAAACTGCTGACTGATTTCTGTATTGGATTTTAGGAGTTCAGAGTTTTGAGCTGTGAATGAGAATTTATACCATTTTCGATTTTCAATTTGTTAGATTAAAGAATTGGGAAGGAGTGAGGAAGCTCGTGGTTTAGAACTCGCCTGCCGTTGCATTTTGTTTGGGAAATGGTGTTAAAGAGTTGCTTTCGTCACAGGGGGCTCCCGGGCGATCGAGAGTTGCTCCGATCGAAAATCCCAACTAATTTTCGTGGTTGCGCTGCTGCCACTCCTGATATTTTCTGGTTTCTGCTAGGGCTGGATTGATGCCAAACCAGCGACCTTCTCGATCGCGGTATTCAAAGACAAACATACTGCGCAACAAGATTTGAGATTCTTCTTCGCCGGTTACACTTTGTCGGTTGACGACTTGAAACAGCAGTTCCCATTCCGTGTCATTGATGGCTCCGAGAAGGTCATCGCGGTATTCTTGAATGACGCTTTCGAGGCATTCGCGAGAGAACGGAGGGTCTTCGTGTTGCAAACAGCTATACAAAAGCATCAGTAGATTGCGAACGTGGCCGCCGCTAATCCGGCAGAGCCTGTCTAAAGTTTCGGGAGAGTCAAAGACTTTGGAAATCAAATCGATGCGTTGAGGGGGAGCAACTGTGGGGAAAGCTCTAGCTAATACTAGCTGCCGCAGCAGTGCCATACCTTCGATGTGATCGTCGCCCGATCGCATTTGCACCGGTACCATCGGCATCACCTTGGGTTTGACTCCAAATCGACTGGCGAGGCGGCCGAAGTCGTTGGAAAAAATCAAAGTCAGGGGAATCGTGTAGACGACATGGCAATTGAGTTTTTTCAACTGTTCGCCGCGGTCTAAAAACAGGTATTCTGGCTGGGTGCGTCCGCTGGGTTTGAGGGAGGCGTCGAGGCGATCGAGGTTGTCAACGATGACTGCGAGCCCTTTTTTGCCTTTGTGCTTGAGTTCGGCGTTAGCTTTGTTGAGGAGTTCTTCGTTGATCGACTGCAAAATGCTGTTGGTGCGGGGTTCGAGATATTGCCTCAGTTGCGATCGCAGTTTGGGAGAGTCTTTAGTTTTAGCAGTAACTTTAGCAATGCCTATAGATAACTCCGCTTCCGCTGATAAATCTATGGGAGTCTGCAAAAATTCTGCCACTTCTGCAAACAGATTTGTAAAATAGCTCGGTCTGAGTTTGATTCTGGCCGATTCCATAGTTTCGCTGACTTGGCGGGCAATGCTCAGCAAAATATCGCTGATGTCTACATCTCCCATGTCTAAGTCTTGGGAAGACTCGAAGTAGACGACGCAAAAACCCTCTTGCTCTAGCTCAGCTTTGAGTCGAAACAATTCGGTAGATTTGCCGCAGCCGATATGTCCTGTAAATAGCTGACAGGTTGGCTGATCTGGCGAGATCCGGGTAATGGTTCGCTGTAAAGATTCAATGATTTTGCCGCCCCGCACGGAACCAAAATCGATGTAGTATTGATAATCTCCTGGGTCTCCCGCGACAAGGGTCTTGCTAGGGTTGCAGGCTTTATAGAATCTGTCTAATTCGAGTGGGATCACAATTGAAGCCGACTAAAAGTTAAAAGAGTTAATCGAAAGTCTAAACTTTCTTTCGTTGAGTTTAGTTTGATTTGTCACCCTTTGCCCTGTGGGGTAATGCCCTAAATACCCAAACAACCTCTATCTGCTAATCAACCGGACGGCGCGGGAATGGGGAATTTTTAATGGGGAATTTTTAATTACCTACCGGCATCGGTGATTTTACGGATATGGGCACTCCTTATGGGTAATTTTGCGGGGATCTGGTTAAATGGTAGGGGGGTAGGCAGCTTGAGAGAAATTAAACAGTTTTGAATTTTTGCTAATTTTAAATTACTAAATTGTCAAGAGGTAGATGGCTAGTTTTGGAGCGGTTTCTCAAACAGAGTTAGGGCGCAGGCGTCAAGAGCTGCGGCGGCAGCGCCGCGCTCGATCGGTGGCCCTGCTGTGGCAAACGGTGGCAGCGAGCGCGATCGCCGGGGGTTTGCTGTGGTGGATTGCACAGCCGGCTTGGTTGATTGCCCGATCGGAACAAGTGAAGGTGGAGGGCAATCAGTGGCTGTCGGACAAGGCGGTGCGCTCTTTGGTGCCGCTGTCTTACCCGCAGTCGCTGTGGGGAATTCAACCGCAGGCGCTGGCCGAAAAGCTGGAGTCAACGGGGCCGATCGCCAAAGCAAAGGTGACTCGCAACTTGTTTCCCCCGAGTTTGACTGTAGAAGTGTCAGAACGGCTGCCGGTGGCGGTGGCGCAGCCGACTGCGGTGTTGAGATCCAACAGCGACAAGGAAAAAGTGGGGTGGCTGGACGCTCGCGGAGGTTGGATGCCGTCGGATAGTTATGCTGCTGTGCGGCCCCATAGCTCGATCGGACTCCGCAGCGCTGGGGGAACTGGGCCTGAACACTCTTTGCCAACTTTAAAAGTCATCGGGCCTTTGGAACTGTATCGCGCCTCTTGGCCGAAGTTTTACCAAGGACTCAGTGGCTTGACGGTGAAAGTTTTTGAGATTGATTGGCAGAACCCTAACAACTTGATCTTGAAAACAGAGATCGGTAGCGTACACTTAGGGCCGTACAGTTCCAAGACGGCTTCGCAACTTAAGGTTTTAGACCGAATGCGGCAATTGCCAAAACAGCTAGATTCAAGCAAAATAGCCTACATTGACTTGAGAAATCCAGCAGAGCCGATCGTCCACTTGCCAGAACCCCCCCCTAGTTTGGAGACTTCAAGTCCGGCACCAGCTCCGGCACAGAATTGAGCCTCCCTCAAGCAAGGGAAGGTAAAAAGTATTTGTCGTCAGCCGGCCGAATTTTTAGCCGTCAGGATCGAGACGCAGGCCTTGAAATCAGCACACTATGGGCGATCGCGCATCGGGATGGGAAAAAATTCGGATTTTTCTTTTCATCCCAATGCGGTTCGGGCTAGTATCGATTTTTTTTCCTTCTGCGTTGCGTACAAGCGCCCGGATGGGGGTCAATGGATGTCTCGGCTAGCGTGGCCGGCCAAATCCGAGATTGCTAACATTGAGCCTCGATCTGTGTTAGTTTTTCGCGCAACATAGCCTATAGTTGATCGTGAATTGGCGTTTAGTTAAGTTAAGAAGCTGTAATCTACTATCCCCGACTCTAATGAATCTTAATAATAGTCAGGGGTCTGACCAAGACAGTCCCCCTTCGGAAGAAGTAAAAAATTTTCCGGTGGCCCTCGATTCCGCCAATCCCTTTAGACGCAAGTCTGGTTATGTAAATGTAGATAGTATTGATATCGATCCTATGGTCAATCCCAAAGACATAATGCCCAGCAGTGCCGCCAAAATCAAAGTAATTGGCGTCGGCGGGGGTGGCGGCAACGCCGTTAACCGGATGATTGCTAGCGAGGTTTCTGGCGTAGAGTTTTGGTGCGTGAATACCGATTCGCAAGCTCTGGTGCTCTCAAATGCTCCGAAACGCTTGCAAGTCGGACAGAAGCTGACGCGCGGTTTGGGCGCGGGGGGCAATCCGGCGATCGGACAAAAGGCTGCGGAAGAGTCTCGCGACGAAGTTGCTAATGCTCTCAATCACGCGGATTTAGTGTTTATCACAGCCGGCATGGGCGGGGGTACGGGCACGGGCGCGGCTCCGATCGTGGCTGAGGTGGCTAAGGAAATGGGCGCCTTGACTGTGGGCATAGTGACGCGGCCTTTTACGTTTGAGGGACGGCGGCGCACCAGCCAAGCTGAAGAAGGAATCGCCGCTTTGCAAAGCCGGGTGGATACGCTGATCGTGATTCCCAACGACAAGCTGCTGTCTGTGATTTCGGAACAAATGCCGGTACAAGAGGCTTTCCGAGTTGCTGACGATATTCTGCGCCAAGGGGTTCAGGGTATTTCTGACATTATTACAATTCCCGGTTTGGTGAATGTTGACTTTGCTGACGTGCGGGCTGTAATGGCGGATGCGGGTTCGGCTTTGATGGGCATCGGCGTGGGTTCTGGCAAGTCGCGGGCTAGGGAAGCTGCAATGCAGGCTATTTCTTCGCCTCTGCTGGAAGCTTCGTCTATTGAGGGCGCTAGAGGTGTGGTGTTTAACATCACTGGCGGTACTGACATGACGCTGCACGAGGTGAATGCGGCGGCGGAGACGATTTACGAGGTTGTCGATCCCAATGCCAATATTATTTTTGGAGCGGTGATTGACGAGCGGCTTCAGGGGGAAATTAAGATTACTGTGATCGCTACGGGTTTTTCGGGAGAAGTTCCGTCGCCTCCGCCTGCGGGGCGCACGCAAAATGTGAATGCTCCTTGGCGGGCTGCAACTGCGCCGGTGACTCCCGCTCAACAGACGCAGGATACGAAAATTAAACCGCAAGATTTGGGATTGGATATTCCTGAGTTTTTGCGCAACCGCCGCCCGCCCAAATGATTTTAGATTTGGGATTTTAGATTTTAGATTGTGGATGGCGGATTAATCTCAAATCTCCAATCTGAAAAATCTAAAATCTCTTGAGATTTGGGATTTGGGATTTTAGATAAATCTAAAATCTAAAAAATCTAAAATCTAAAATCTAAAATCTAAAATCTCTAGGGTTTGTCCGGGTTCGGGTTCGAGGAGTTGGGTGGAGAGTCCCGATTTTGCGAGTAAATCGCGAAATTCGGGGATGCTGCCGACCGATCGCACTAACATTGGTAAAATGCCTGTGGCTCGGATGTCTCCCGCGGCTGTAGGCAGGAAAAACCGAGGTTTGAGTGTTTGGGCGAGGCGGAGGGCTTCCGAAGGGCCGATGATTACTTGTCCGAGGAATGGGAAGATTTGACCGATGACTGGGGCGATGGCTACGTCTACTGTGTCTATTTTCTGTTTGACTTTTTCTAATGGTGGCAGGTGCGGTTCGTAATAAAGTGTCTCGCCGCTGCTTAAATCTTTGAGTAAATAGCCGTTTTCTTCTTGTCCGGGCCCGATTTCGGCTCCGGGTACGGCGGTAATTTGTAACATTTCTTTAAATTTAAAATCTTGCCAATTTGCTAAAGATGTGATATGGGTGTAGCCTAAACTGCTGAGGACTTTGGCGGCGGTGGGTGAGGCGATCGCGGGAATTGTGCGCTCGAGCTGTTCGAGTGTTGGTCTGTGACAGTGGTCGTCTAAACCTTGGGAAATCAGGATAAGGTCGATCGGCGGTAAGGTGCTGGGAGTGAAGGCGACGGGGGTGTTGTGGTAGGCGGTAAACAGCCAGGGTTGACCGTAAAATACGAGGGGATCGACCAGCCAGGGATCGACGAGGATGGTTTGGCCGGAGATGTGGAAGATCCAGGAGTTGAGGTCGATTCGGGTGAGTTTCACAGGTGTTTGCAATAATTCTTTACATTTATTTTAATGATAGCCTGTGCCACGAAGATCGCCGCCGAAGGGAATTCGGGCCTACACAAACAAAACGCCACGAAGATCGCCGCCGAAGGGAATTCGGGCCTACACA
>NZ_JAUBVK010000038.1:0-48915 GCF_036705795.1 Microcoleus sp. ARI1-B5 | reverse complement strand
AACAAAACGCCACGAAGATAACCGCCGAAGGGAATTCGGGCCTACACAAACAAAACGCCACGAAGATAACCGCCGAAGGGAATTCGGGCCTACACAAACAAAACGCCACGAAGATAACCGCCGAATGGAATTCCGATGCTCCACAAACAAAGTCCGCGCAACGCGAGACTGGAAGATTCCGAAGAATAACTAGGGCAGAGAAATGTTATAGTCAGAATAATTGAATCATTAACGATGCAGGCTGGAGCAAGATGGAAATTAACCAGAATCCGCTCGAATTTTTAACTATAAAAGTACAACAAACTGTTACCGATACCCAGAACTTAGCTAACGAAATAGCTGGTAAAGTTCAGGAAAATGCAACTTTAGTAACGGCGTGGGTACAATCAGCGCCAAGTTCAATTGTTAGTGCTGGGGCGATCGCAACTGAAGAAGCTTTCAAAGTCGCGCACAACATCCGTTTTGAGAATCTGCCAAGAAATCTGCAATTTAAATTTGCTAGGGCTGGTGTGCGCGATGGAATGCGAAATGTTCAAGAAGCAGCAAAAGTATTTGAATCCATTCCCGCCCAAATTCGCGCCCAAGGCCCGGAAGCAATTCGCAACTTTTGTCAAGATAAAGATTGGAGTCACATTCAAGCCCGCGTCAATGGAGGTGGCGATGAAGCTGCTAACGGGATTTTTGAAGATTTTTGGGTGAATCGCGCCCGCGGTGGTGCAGATATGACTGTCGAAGAATTAGCAGTCGCTAAACAAGTTTTAGCGGATGCTGCTTTTAAGGCGGCGGTTGCGGAAATCGTTGGGGCCGCAGTTAAAGGGGCGATCGCAGCAGCAGTAATTGAGTTAGTATTTTCCATCTTAGAAAACTCGCTGTTGTGCGTTGAAGGCAAAATTACTCAGTCACAATTAGTGCAACAAGTCGCCGCAGCCACCGCTAAAGCTGGTATTGCTGGCGGTGCGATTACCGCGATTCTGTTAACACTCTGTATGATATTTCCCCCCATTGCTGGGGTTTTAGGTGCCGCAGCGGTGCCCTTGGCGGTTGCAGGTATTGGTTTTATGGGAATTCGCGCCTGGGAAATTTTTTGTCACGGCGATCGGCTATTTGGTATTACGGAACAAGCACAAAAATTTCTGGGAATGACTGAAGCGGTAATAGAAATAAAACCCTAACAATAATTATGCCGGAGATTAAGAAATCAAGGATAGCAGTTGCAATGACGATCGCGGGTTCCGATAGCGGCGGTGGGGCCGGAATTCAGGCGGATTTGCGGACTTTTGCATTTCACTGCGTGCACGGTACGAGTGCTTTGACTTGCGTGACGGCTCAAAATACTTTGGGGGTGACGCGGGTGGATGCTTTGTCTGCGGAGGCTGTGGCGGCTCAAATTGAGGCGGTGGTTGGAGATATTGGGGTGGATGCTGTGAAGACTGGGATGCTGCTGAATCGGGAAATTATGGTGGCGGTGGCTTCACAGGTGGAAAGTTTGGGAATAGGGAACTTGGTAGTCGATCCGGTAATGGTATCGCGATCGGGCGATCGACTGATTGACGACGGGGCGATCGCATTTTTGCGGGATAATTTGATTCCAATGGCGGCCCTGGTAACTCCGAATCGGTTTGAGGCTGAGATTTTGAGCGATTTAGAAATTGTTTCTCTAGATGACATGAAGGCTGTGGCGCAACAGATTTATCGATCGGGCGCGAAAGCTGTTTTAGTCAAAGGTGGCGGAATGTCGGGAGATTTGCGGGGAATAGATGTTTGGTTTGACGGTACGCAGTTAGAGACTTTGAAAGTTGAGACTGTTGATACTGGGAATACTCACGGGACTGGTTGTACTTTGAGTGCTGCGATCGCGGCTAATTTGGCTTTAGGTAAAGATTTGTTTTCGTCGGTAACATTAGCTAAAGATTATGTTACTACTGCCCTCAAATATGCTTTAGATATTGGGGAAGGTCAAGGGCCTGTGGGTCATTTTTTCCCGTTGTTGGCGAAGGAAGTCATTAGTCATTAGTCATTAGTCATTAGTCATTAGTTAGAGGGAAGAGGGAGAAACTTATCAAGTTGGGGGTTGACAGTTGTGGGATTGTCTGTTTTTTGGGGGTCGATCGCCCTTGATTTAGTTGGGTTTGGGGGGGTGGGGCGAGGGGGCGATCGCAACAGCCGAGAAAGTGACAGTTTGCTTTAACTGCAATTTGAAAAATGTTCCTATTGTGAGATTGTTGAATTGAACGATCGCCCGATGGAACTCCTAAATTATTACTTTCAAACTTCCACTTCTTTCCAACCTCTATTCTATCAAATTAAATACGTACTTTCCTATAAAATCCTGCGCCACAACAGCCAACAATTGAGACTCATATCATACCACAGCCTTGTTACTCGCCCCCTGAATGATGGTAGGGTGCGTCGCTACTAAATCGCTGTCAATAGCCGGGATTGTCGGAGGCGACGCACCCTACTTTTACTCAAATACTTGTTTGGGGTTGCTTAACAGTCAACAGTCAACAGTCAACAGTCAACAGTCAACAGCTAGTTAATTTCTCAATTTCTCAGGCTCTAGAGCGATCGCCACCAAATCTTCAACCTTCTTAATATTCGGATCGCCAGCTAAATAGCCAATACCTCGATGCAAATGCAGGCGAAACTGTTTCGCGAGAGTTTCTTTTTCCGTGCCCAAATTATCTTGGTAACACCGCTGCTTGAGCGCAATTATCAGGATGTCCGCCATCTCGCCACCAAATACATCCCAGCTTAGTTCGACATTGCTGTCGCTGGGAATGGGTACTGGGGATGGGATGCTGGGTTCGGCGAGCGATCGGCAAAATCCCCACCGACACAGGACGTTCCACCGATCGATTTTAGTCGATCGTTTCAGTTTAGATAGTTGGTCTTTGGCTGTTTGAGAGAGGCAAATGCGATCGACTGGTGGTTCCATTTTTTTAGCCCTCTGCTGGTAAAATTACTAATTGACTCAGACGTTTCATAATTTTGAGAACGGTGTACAAGTCATTACCCCGTCTGCGAATATCAAAGGGGTCAGACAAAGCATATAGGGGTACTTCTGCCTTCACCAATTTAACAAATATGAAGCTTCCTCCAGCATTAATAAGACCATAGCTGGGTTTATTTGGGTGAGGGTTACATAGCATATAAGCAAGGATTTGTGCAAGTCCTTCTTCAATAGAAAATCCAGCTTTTTTGGATTCGATAACCATCACCCAGAATTGGTCTTTTAATACTAAGGTATCCATCTTTCCTCGGATGATAGTTCCCTCATCTTCGCTGACAATTTCTACAGATGTTTCCGCTTTAACGTAAAATGGGGCTAAGTAAAAATCCCCGATAAAAAGCATCGGATCTAGTACGGCCATGCGAATAACATTTTCTAGCAAAGGCGGGTAATTTAGCAAGTTGATGTAACCTACTTTTACTTTGTCTAGAAGTTGCTTGTCTAAGTCAGTGAGTTCGGGGAGATCATCTTGCCATTCACGAAAAAATTGCTCATCTTCAACTAACTGAATGCCAAATTTATCGATGAGGTCGCGGAGGTTTACGGCTTGCGCTTGCAGGATGTTTATCATAGATTTTACCAAAAATAACCTTCTTCGACAGTAGTCTGACGCTTAGTAGAATCATACTTAAGTAAGTAGCTGTGGGCGATCGCCTCTAATTCTTGCAGCTTATCATATTCTGTTTGGCTAATCTCCGTGTCGGTAGAAAGCAGGATGACTTGGTGGCTGGCTGAGGGAAAATACCGTTCGACTAGGTTGTTTCTGTGGGATGAGTCGAGGCGGCCCAAGGGAGTGTCGATCGCAACTGGTAACTGTCTCCCGGATACTCGGGCTAATCCCCACAAAAAGGCGATCGCCAGCAATTGTTTTTCACCTGCCGAAAGTCGGTGTTTGGGTACCAGTTTGCCTTCTGGATCGTAAATTGAGAGGCTAAATGTGTCAGTGTCGATCGCAACTCTGTGCACCAGGTCGGTTTTGTGCAAGAGGTAGCGAAAACAGTCGGTAATCTCTATTTCGAGTTTGTTGAGTTTTTTGAGGGTGAGTTTTTCTTTGAAGAGTTTGAGGGTATTTTGTGCTTTCGCGATCGAAGCGATGACGTGTTGGCTGTTTCTGATGGTAATGTATTCGCTGCTGTAGCTTTCTAGTTGTTTCTGGGTTTTGGCTAATTCTTTGTCTAATTCTGCGATCTGGCGATCGGCTGATTCCAAGGCTGCGGCTGCAATGGCGACTGCTTTTTGAGCATTCCTGACCTCGGATTCTAGTTTCTCGTAAGCTTCGGGGGAAGCGGCGGCGGCGAGTTCTCTGTCTGTGAAGTCGATTTCTGTTTCGATGTTTGTGATTTCTGCTATTTGTTGGGCGGCTAGAGTTTGCTGGGCTTTGATTTGGTAACTGAGGAGATTTTCTAGTTGCTGGATGTTGTCGTTGTTGGCGTTCATCCAGGGCGGGGTGTCGGTTCCGGCTTGCTGTTCGAGTTCTCGATCTTCTTGGCGGATGAAGTCTTGGATTTTATCTAGCTGTTGGGCATTTAAGGAGATTTCTGCGATGTAGTTGAGGAGGCGATCGCTTCTTTGTTTGATAACATTTTGGGCAATCTTTGCTTGCTGCTGGCCGGCTTCGGTTTCGGCTTGGGTTTTTGCTTCACTTAGCAGGGGCGCAATTAGGGCTAGGGGTAGCGTATTTGATGCCAACTCCATCATGGCTAGACGGGTTTTGTCTGCCCGATCTTTGTAGTCGTTTAGCTGTCTGTCTAGTTGACTGCGATCGGCAGCAATTTTTCCGCCTTGATAAATAAATTTGTCTGATGCTTGTTGCTGGTTTTTTTGAGCTTTTTCTAATTCATTTTTAAGGCTGGCTTGTTTTTCGATCGCCAGTTCTTTCTCAGCAGTAATTTCCTGAAAAGTTTGTTCAATTTTTTCTAAAGCTGCCAAGTCTTTTTTGCCAGCAATTTCTTTGCGCTTGCGGCCGGCTAAAATTTCTAAATCGACGGCGAGGCGTTCTGCTAATTCTAAACCTAGCAGAGATTTAATCGCCCCGACGACAAACTCGGGCGGAGTTTCGAGTTCGGCGAGTTCTTTTACTTGTTCGCCGTCAAACAGAAACAGGTTGGATATTCCGACTGGTAAAAGAGTTTCGATGTATTCGTCCCAGGTGTTAGTAATTGCTTTGTCTGACCACCAATCCTTGACTATTTCGCTGTATATAAGAATGCTGAGGCTATCTTTAATATCAAGTTTTTTCCAGTATCTAACAATTTTAAATTGAGTTAAGTGGTCGTCTTGGACTTGTTCAAAGGTTAGTTCGACGCGGGTATCTTCTAATGCAGGAGTGTGGCGGTTGATGGATTGATTGAGGAAGTCGCTGTAGCTTAAATTGCCTCTGGTGGAACATTGGGCGCGGCCGCCGTAGAGGGCGAGGCGAATGGCGTCTATGAGGGTGGTTTTGCCGCCGCCGTTCATGCCGCCAAATAGGATGACTGGGCAGGGATTTCCGTCTTTTTCGGGGCGGAGATTGATGGTTTGGGTGCCTGCATAGGGGCCGAAGTTTTTGAGGACGAGTTCGAGGAATTGCATTGTAGATGTTGTTGGTTGGTGGTTGGTGGGGGAGGCGGTTAGCAGCGGATGCAAGTAACGGATTTAAGGGATGAATTGCTGGTTGGTGGGGGGGCGGTTAGCAGCGGATGCAAGTAGCGGATTTAACGGATGGGTTGCTGGTGGGGGGGGCGGTTAGCAGCGGATGCAAGTAACGGATTTAAGGGATGGGTTGCTGGTTGGTGGGAAAATATTAGGAAGGAATTAGATTTGATAATTAATCAGTGACTAATCATCCGTTACATCCGTTACCGAATCCGTTGCTAATCATCCGTTACATCCGTTACATCCGTTACCGAATCCGTTGCTAACCGCTTCCCCCCTTGCTACCAATCAATTACATCGGTTGAATCTTCCTCCTGGTTTTGGGGCCCAATGCTGGGAGGTAAGGGGAGTTCGGCATCTGTTTCTTCATACGATCCTGAACTTCCCCTCATCCAACCTCTGCCACTTGTTCTGGGCCGCCACAAGTATGGTTGAATGTGTTTTTGCCAACCTTGTACGGATTTTGGTGGGAGAATGCGGCGATATTCTAATTTGCTGCGACCAAAGTTTATAAATAAACCTACTTTCGCTCCTGTAGCTGCTAAGTAAGCTATGATTTGAGCTTGGTCTTTGTCGGTCATTGGATAATTTACGGCTTTATCCTCTACTACAATACATTCATTGACCCAATGGTCTAGATAGAGGATTCCCATCCAAACTTGACCGTCGTAAATTTGTCTGGGATATTCCATTTCTGTTGTAATACCGGATTTCAGCATTTCTGCATCAAAGGCTCTTTGGTAGTGTTTTTCTCTTAAACCTTTTTGCGTCCTCCGGTGTACTCTCATTGCACAGCCGATGATGCTGTATGTCATATCCTGATGGGGAATATTAGGATCTATCATGGTCGTAAAAATTGGGTAATTTAAACGATGAGGGTTTGGTAATGCTGCGGTTAGTTGACAACCATTATATGCGATCGCACAAAGTGGCTGTCAACAAGTTTGGGGTTTAACCGCAGGCGGTTGCGTGCTAATCTTTGCTATTTTTCTCTCCTACATCTGGAGTAGAATATTTAATATCCGCCCAAGATAGCTGCTTCCCTTGATTGCTGTTGCTTTCAAGTTCTTGTTTGAGTTTGGCAATATCGACGGTCTCGTTTTTGGCGGAAGTGTTGGTTTGGGCGATCGCACTTTTGACTTGTTGAATTTTCTCAGTCGGATTTGCTTTCACAGCTTCCACCGCTGTTTTTAAGTTGCGTTGGTAGTGGGCGTTACCAATGGCTTCCTCCTTCGATCGCGAACTGGTTTCAAAGCATTTGTCCAAATCGGCGTAAATGCCTGTACGGCGGGGTTTTGTGTAATATTGGCGTTCTGTATCGAGGAGTTTTGCCATCAATTCCAGGTGCATTTCGTCCTCGCTGCAAATTTCTGCGATCGCAGTCCATTCGTCGCTACCGAGGAGTTTTCTTTCGGCGGCTGGGCGGGAATCTGCAAAAGGTTCGCCCGTGACTTCTTCGTAAATCCGGGGCAAACTGTCGTCGAATTCGTGTTTTTCTTCCAGCCAAATTCGGCGAATTTCGCTGAGTTCTTCCGGGGTAATTAAGGTGATGTCGCGCATTTCTAGGGGTGCGGTTTTGCGGATTTTAGTTTGTGCTTCTAAGACTCGTCTCAGCCAGTGTTCCCGCCAGAATTTGGTGTACGGGCCGGGGATGGGTTCGACGGAGGTTTTGTCGTCGCCCATGTTGCGTTCAAACAGTTCTACTCTACCGTAGATGCGGCGGAAGTCTCTTTTCGGGCGATCGTCTTTAATGTCTAATTCGTTGCGAATATCCAGGAGAGGCTGCATCCATTCTTTTTCCTCATCATTTAAAATCATTGCCTGCATAGATTTATCTTGGTTTACCATTGTGCAAACCCAGCAACCAAAGCGAGAACTGCCACAACTCGGCGTAGAAGTATCGACAACTAAAGGACATTCATTGTCTGCTGTTGCACCTCGATACATAGTAAACAAATCTTTGTTGCTATTTTTCCAAGGATTTGACCACTGATTCAAATAAATCCAAACTTCATCTGTTCGCCAATCTTCAATCGGACTATAAATTAGAGAATTAGGCAGACTAGGACTCTGATAAAGTAGAGATTTAATGGAATTAGAATTATCATTTAAATGATCGCTCATGCGACCGATTTCATGTTTCTCCATTGAAATAGCGCGTTTAATACTTTCAGCTTTGCGAGTACCCAATATCAAAATCACTTCCCCATTAATTCTCACCACATCACGAACAAACCGATTAGAAGGAAGGATTTTTAGGCGTTCAGTACACCAGCGAAACCCATTTCTCGGTGCTGGGTAGCCTTTGCCCATCAAGTTTACCCAGAAAGTATCTTTAATATCTGGATAAAGCAGATGAGGTTCTATTGGGAGCTGTTGTTCTATGGCAGCAGACTTCATCTGTTTCAATGAGTGACGCACCCAAGTAGAAACTATCGGGTTTTCTACCAGTGTATCAGTTGTAATTACATAGATTGTTTTCGTTCTTTTTTCAGGTGGCAATTCTGCGATTGCATACCAGATAAGCTGCACTACGGTAGTGCTATCTTTGCCACCTGAATATCCTACAACCCAAGGTATATCATCTAAGCAATATAAGTCCTTGATTTCTTTACTTAATTTTTCTATTTCTTCCACTAAGTCTGGAACATTACGAGGTGAAACGAGTGGTGCTTGCATTACTTTTGTCGTGTTTGTAAATTTAGTGAGGTCATTATGCTCTAAATACATTCAGCCGATGCCACTGTAGCGATTCAAGTCTTGGTAGATATTGGTCTAAAGTTGGCAACAGAATATTTTCACTATGAAAGTCTTTCATAGTCCTGGCATTTGGCGATTCCTCTTCTAAGTCATTAGCGACGATAATTCTATAATTGTCATCTATAGCAAACCAACCCTGGTCAAAAGCCCAATGATGATTTTTACACAATGATATCCCATTATTAATTTGATTGTCATAAAACTTTGAAAATGGCTTAATGTGTGAGCCATCTACAATATTTTGAGTGAGATTTCTGATTACTTTTAATCGACACAATGCACATTTGTAATCATATATATGTACTACGGCTTTCCTGAAAACAGCATTTCTAACAGCCGATTTAGTTAAATAGAACCTCGGTTCAGAGTCAATATTCCCTGCTGTGTCTGATATTTCTGTTTGTGTCTGAACAAAATTTTCAAAGTCTTGATTGACTTGCAAAATATCTCCGAGATCATCCTTATTTGATGAAAACCATACAGCTACCAGTGTATCTATTAATTCCGAGCGAGAATTTTGATCTTGGAGTAAATGGAATAATTCACGATCCCAACTCGCGTATTCTACAGCTTCTCTTAGCTTGTTGGTTGTTTTAGGTTTTGAACCATTAAATCCAGACTTAAGTGTGTTATGCCAGAATCCATCGCTTTCCAAATGCCAAAATGGATAGTGCAAACCACGCTGGTGAGAGTCAGAACCTAAGACATCCCAATACTTGTTAAATGTTTTAACCAAATCATCTGAAACATAAATTTTATTATCTTTAATTATTCCTTGAGCAATTAGGTCGATGACTGACAAGAGTAATATTGGCTTATGATGAGCGTTGCCACGTTGGCGTGTACGACTGACATTAAGTTCCGCAAAACATTTGCGATAATAAGCTAAATTCTTATTTTCAGACTCTTCTCCCCTACTCATTTTGTCCTCCCGTTCTAATTAAATACAATCTAACCTCAAATTTTACACTATTTGGAACAGAGAGTTAAGCGCCCAATGGCACAACCATAACGCCGAAATCAGAAATTTAAGCATTGTCAGCAGACTAAAATGTAATTTCCCGATCTAAACAGGAGATAATGATATCACTATCCGCGTTCATCCGCGTGCATCTGCGGTTCAAAAAATCATCTTTCCCACCCCCCAAAAAAATCTAATATGTCCTACAGCGACTTCAAAACGATCGACCAAGCCGTCTCAACCCTGGATCTAACCGTTGAAGACATTCCCCACTTATTCAGCCAAATTACCCCGATCGCACCTTCGGAACGCCTCAAGCAAACCCTAGACGAAACCTTAGACTTAGCCTCAAGTATCAGCACCGAAAAAGCTCGGTCGGAATTAATCATCACTCCCATTCTACTCGAAATACGGCGCACCTTCAACAATCAAATCGGCTACTTTTCAGGCAACACATTTAATGTCGAAGAAACCAAAGGATTAACCGGCGCTTGTGACTTTCTCCTCAGTGCGTCGAGCAATCAATCATTGGTGACTGCCCCAGTCTTGACATTAGTCGAAGCAAAAGACAACGATATTAGAATAGGATTGGGACAGTGTGCGGCTCAGATGGCTGCGGCTCAGATATTTAATGCTCGCAAAGGGCAAGAACAATCTGCGATTTACGGAGCAGTTTCAACGGGTACAAACTGGAAATTCCTAATTTTAGAAGATCAGTTGTTGAAAATTGATTTGACTGAATATTTTATTACTCAGCTCGACCAAATTCTGGGGATTCTGGCAGAACCATTTCGGCGCTATTTTAATTAGCTATGCGGGTAGTATTTTGACGCTGCAACTACAAACCAGATTGATAAATCCGCGTTCATCCGCGTTCATCTGCGGTTGTTAAACCCAGCCGCTTTTTCAAATAATCAGTCATCCAACTAACACTCGCCCTCGACTTAGAAATCCCCCCTTTCAACAAAATACCTCCCTCCCAATCAGGATTAGAAATCGACCAATCAACCTGCTGCAAAAGGCTCAAATGTTCCTCCCAACGATCGGGAAAAACCGATCGCAAAACAGCCCCAACTTCCCCCAAACTCTCCAGTACCACACTGTGACAGTGCACGCAATCCCGGCGCATTTCCCCCGCCGCAACTTGCTTGTGCAGAACTAATTGCCAATCAGGAATAAAACTGCTGACCGCATTCCAATAACTAACCGCCTGTTGTATTTGCTGAGCAAGTTCTGCCTCTTTTTCCTGTTTTGTGGCGCGGTAACGAGGGGGTTTCGCGTGTTTGCTGCTGTGGATGTTGGACAGGAAACCTATGATAGCACGATCGATCGCACTTAGCGCAAACAATTTGGGCGATCGCCCGTTCAAACTCCCCCTCTCCATCTCAGTCAAACAGCGGAACACCTCAACCTGCTTAACAACCGCCTTCAGCACAAAAGCCGAATCGCCCCGGTGATTGTAAAGTAGACTTAGCGACGACTCCAAAGGAACTTGAAAATTGTTCAAATCGGCAAACTTTTGCTGCGAATTTTCCAACCCAATATCCAGAAACAAAATCAGCGCCACAGTCTCGTATCCCAACTGCGGATTTTCCTGCAAAGCTATTTCAAAAGCCGCGCGCCGGTGCTGTCCGTCATTAATAGTAAATTTAGCATCCATCGGCACTCGCAAGCAACCGATTTTGCGTTCCTGGGCATCATTTCCCACAGATTCAAAAGTAATATCCGCATCAATAGAAGCGGCGATCGCCCCACAAGTGTAATTCCCCGAATTCTTGACAAAATAATCAGCAATTTCGGGAATCCTAGCATGGTTAAGCGCGCGTTTTGCCCGCAGAGACGGCGGCAATTCTTCAGAGTCTAAGGGGAACAATTTCGGCAAAAAACGCACCGGACACATCGATACGTAATATTCGCGGCCCGCTTGAATTCCCCGGATGACCGGCAAAATGTATTCAAAGGAAGGAGTAGACATATTTTTTTGTGAAGCCGCAGATAAATATGAAGCAAGGGCGATCGGCAATTAACTCACTTACCCGAAAGTCCGCCGTTCGTTTAAACCCATCGCTTACCCGAAAGTCCGCCGTTCGTTTAAACCCCCGTCTCATAGCATAAGTCGGTTTTAACCGACTGAAAATCTCGACATTTATCCATATTCAGTCGTCTTTAGACGACTTTCGCTATGAGACAGGGGTTTCAACCCCTGTCGGGCCCGGATGGTGGCGGGTTTTCAACCCCTGGCGGGCCCCGACGGTGGCGCATGATACCCCGACACACCTGCATCAAGACCGATCGCCAATCATCTATTGACAAATAACACATTTTATGATAATTGCATCGGGTAGCTATTTTTAGTATTTCACATACTTTTTAAAAAAACAAGAGTTGACATAAATTTTAACTCATGATATTTTTGAAAAAATAGGTAAATTATATAAAAACTGCGAATGACTACCAACTCAGCGGCTGACCTCGCTATTCAGTTTTTGGAAAAAGAAAATCGTGAAAGACAGGAAATCGCACTTTTATTAGATAATTATTTAGGAAAGGACGATCGCATTTTCGTACAAAAAACCCAGATGGGAAACAGCGAAGCATACATCGGTTCAGTCACCCTAGAATGGTTAGACTCCCGCGTCCGTTTCGCCTCGCAAATGCCGCTTTTCCGGCAAAAGTTCGACCTCCAAACCAACAACAT
This sequence comes from Microcoleus sp. ARI1-B5, assembly GCF_036705795.1. Lineage (NCBI taxonomy): Bacteria > Bacillati > Cyanobacteriota > Cyanophyceae > Oscillatoriales > Microcoleaceae > Microcoleus > Microcoleus sp. ARI1-B5. Next base: position 36,849 of record NZ_JAUBVK010000038.1, on the reverse strand, counting down.
CGTCCGCGACGACGAAACCATTGACGAAATTATTCAGCGCCCCTTAGATTGGTCGCGCCAAACCGCCCTCACTCAATATTTGGCCGCCCGAAAATCCCACAAATTCCCCGCAGTTTTAGTAGTCGTCAGTCCCCCGTGGGTAGACAATCCTCACGCTGAGGAATGGGATAAAAACGGCGTCGCGACTAAATCAGCCGCTGAATTCATATCTTTTGATAAAAACGAGAACTTAGGGCTGTTGGATGTATCTCAAAAAGTCTCGATTTTTGCCTTAGACGGTCAGCACCGGCTGATGGGAGTTCAAGGTTTAATGAGTTTAATTAAAACCGGAATCCTGCAAAGATATAACAAAAATAAAAAACCTGTCGGCGATGCAATTACCCTCGAAGATTTAGCCCAAGAGTATCAAATTGACCCCGAAACAGTGTATAAATTAGCTCACGAAAAAATCGGGATTGAGTTTATCCCGGCGGCGGTGGCTGGGGAAACTCGGCAGCAAGCACAGCGGCGCGTGCGATCGATCTTTGTGCACGTTAACTTAATGGCGGTAACGCTGAGTCAGGGACAGCTAGCATTATTGAACGAAGATAACGGATTTGCGATTTGCGCCCGCAAAATTGCCGTCACCCATCCCTTATTAAAAGAACAAGAAGATAGAAATCCCCGCGTTAATTGGGACAGCGCCACAGTCGCAGCCAAATCAACAGTGTTAACCACATTGCAAGCGCTGCAAGATATGGCCCAACGGTATTTAGAATACAAATTCCCCCATTGGAAGCCGGAAAGAAAAGGTTTAATTCCCATGCGTCCCGAAGATCAGGAACTGAAAGAGGGAATAGAAGAGTTTAAGAAATTGTTCGATCATTTAGCAACTTTGCCCAGCTATCAAAGAATTGAAAGCGGCGAAGAAACAGCAGAATTGCGCCGATTTAGTTTTGAAAAGCCGGGGGGCGAGGGAAATATTTTGTTCCGTCCAGTCGGTCAAATTGCTTTAGCTAATGCTTTGGGAATTCTAGTATTTAGAAAGAAACTTTCGCTGAAATCTGTTTTCGACAAACTTCGCAAGTACGATGTGGATGAAGGTTTCAGCCACATGGACAATCCTGAGTCTGCGTGGTACGGGATTTTGTACGATCCGAACAAAAAGCGAATGCTAGTTTCTGGAAGGGAGTTAGCGGCAAAGTTAATTGTATATTTGGTGGCGGGCATTGAGGACGATATGGATCGGGCTCATTTGCGGCAAGCGGTGGCCCAAGCGAGGACTTTTGAGGATAAAGCTGTTAGTTTTAATGCCAGGTTTGTGCATCCGAAAGAGGTGGGATTGCCGCCTGTCCTTACCTAATTTTTATTGGCCAAAAAGTCCACAGCGGGGAATACTGATAAAGCAGGAAGCAAATAGATTTTGTATAATTGAATCTGCACCTTACCTAGAACCAGGTTATGACCATCGCTGAACAGATTTATGCGATCGCCAAAATCCTTCCCAAAGACCAAGCTAGTGAAATCCTCACTTTCGCTGAATTCGTCTGTGCTAAGCATTTGAGCGCGAATCAACAAACAGACACCGTAGACTCTCCGATTCCTTGGGCTGAATTTGTTTTTTCCCTGGCTGGAACTTGGGGAAAAGATTTTCCATCTATCGAGGATATTCGTGCTGAATCTGGACAAGACATTTTGCGGGAGAGTTTGTAAATGTACGTTTTGGATACAAACACCTTGATCTACTATTTCAAAGGTCAGGGACAAGTTGCTCAAAACATTGCTAATGTTTCTCCCCAGGAAATAGTCGTTTCTGCGATCGTTATTTTTGAGTTGCAAGTCGGCATTGCTAAATCCAATTCGCCAGCCAAACGCACTCAACAACTTCAGCAACTTTTGAGCCGAGTTAGCGTTATTGCTTTCGATAGCGATGCTGCTCTTGCGGCTGCTATAATTCGCGCCCAGTTGGATCAACAAGGTACTCCCATCGGCCCCATCGATGTTTTGATTGCAGGGACAGCCGTAGCCCTTCAAGGCACTCTCGTTACCCACAATGTCAAGGAATTTTCTAGAATTTCGGGACTCGCGATTGCAGACTGGTATTGATTAGCTTCAAAAGTAAAATCTTGTTAAATTGATACTTTTAAAAGTAGGTGGTAGTTCCTCAATTGAGCTGACAATAGAACCTGAATAATGATAGTTCAGACATCAATACCATCCCAAAGTTCTGCGATCGGATGAACTTTGCCCTCTTCTACTTCCTGAAGCGCAATCAGGAGGCTGTTGAGGATATCTTCTTTAGATGGCTCGTCTTTGTCTTCTTCAAATAGTTGACCTAGGGATTGCAAAATCAGGGTTTCGATCGGCAGGTTGAGTTGGCTAGCCTTCTCCAGAAGCTGCTGTTCTAAATATTCAGGAATGGTGAGGGTAATTTGCATGGGGTGTACCTCTTGTTCTCACAAACTTTCAAGCGCCGACAGTATTTTAATTGTTAGATGGCTAACTGCTGCTACTATTTTTTGCCGCCTCTAACTTTTGGCGAATTGCGGCTTGAACTTTCTCATCAAAATCAGGATCGCCGGGACTTGCAATAATCCTCAGCGGATGCTGATTGATTCTGTCTAAGTACGCCTGAAAAGCGGCTCGATCGCCTCGATGTTTGAGAAAATACTTTTTCAATTCAGTATTCGACATTTCGTTATAGTTAACTTGGCTCATCAGCAAACTCCCCATTGGGTAAAATTTGGAACTCAAGCTCTTCATCATACCCAGCCAATATGTATACGTTACGAGTTCGCTCGTCAACACAAACAAGATGTATGGGCTGAAGCATTGTGTAAGTCAGTTGATAACAGATGCGATATAAACTCTCTAGCTGGGCAGCAGTAGGCATTGGGGTTAATCATTCCACCTCATAGTTATTTTAACATATAACTCTAGGAAAGAATTCACTAATACATTAAATTAAACTTAACTATTACGTGGTTTCAACAAAACTAATTCTGCTCCCACAGGCAAATGATCGGACTCCGTTGCTTCCAAAACCGAACTCGATTTAGCACCCCAATGCTGGGAATACCAAATATAATCAATCCGACAAACGGGATAATTTAGTCTCAAATTAGAGCTTTTTACCAAAAACTTAAGTTCCCAACCGTGAGGCCAGGTAAAACCAAACCCAAACCCCGATTTTCGGAAAGAATCTTGCATGACTTTTTGCACGTTATAGTAGTCTTGAGTTTCGTCTGTCATATTGAAGTCGCCCGCGACAATTACTGGCAGAGTTTCTTTCTCGACTCGCTGCACTAAATCTTGAATCTCAGGCGATCGTTTGCCATATTTGTAAACGGGAATTTTTAGAAAACGCCATTTTTTATATATTTTAAACCACGGCCCGGTAGCTTGCATATTATAAATGACTATTTCTTGGTGGTTAAATTTAATAATTGCCCGCTGCTGCGTTTCTGGATGGCCTGCTAAGTGCAGTATTTCGCTGGATACAATGGGATATTTACTGAGAATTCCTACCGGGGGAGTGCCAATTTGATAGGGATACTCTGTTTTTAACCAAGTGAAAGCTCTTTGAGTATGTTTCTGAACGATTTCTTGTAAAAATATAAGATCTGGTTTTTCCCGTTCAATTAGTTTAACTAAAGTTGGTGACTGTGTTGTATACCAGCCGACGTTATGGGATAAAATTTTGAGTCGGGGCTGCGAATCTGTGCTGTTGATTGGTGCTGGAGAAAAGTATTTAATGTGCAGCCAACTTATTAGGAAAATGCAGGCGATCGCCGAAATAATCGAGAACCATCTTTTTTTGATGATTGAGACTCCGATGATGGGAAGCAGGAAAGTTGGGAAGAGAATTAAGGGCAGAAAAGTGCTAATCAAGGCAACACTCGACAGCCGATCCCAAAAGATTAATCTCAGCAGGAAATAGCAGATAATAAATGCTGAGTAGCTGTAAGCGAGAAATTTTATAGATTGCGTTAAAGCTCTATTGATTATATCTGTTGGTATGTGCTTCATTGAGAACCTATTAAAATAAGAACTTGCTTAAATCAAACTCTTCATTTGACCGATGTTGATTGTCTCTTTCCGAAATTAAGAACAACAAAAGGCGATCGGTATAATCGGCCGCACCCCGAAACTCTTCTCGCAATACCTCCAGCCCGCCGTTAGCATATTCTTCAAAAATATGCAAGCGTTCGGCTTCCAATTGTTCGTCGAGATGGGAGAGAATTTGAGGATTTTTGGTTTCGGCGATCGCAATTAACTTAATCGCCATATCGTAACCCCTCGATACAAAAATATCAACGTCGATCGCACCGGGTTCGCGTTTAGAAATTTCCCCCAAGGGCGCTCGCTTTTTCCGGTGATTTCCCAAGGCTGCGGCGAAGGCGATGACATCGGCGTAAGTCTGAAAAGGCCCGGAGTTGTTATCCGATAAAGTTAAGGATTTGACTAAATCGGCTTTGTCTTTAGCAATTCTAATTCTGTTAGCAGCCATTGGGATGAATATGTAATTTTTAACAATTATACATCTGGTAATAACTTAATAATCTCAGAAACCCGGTTTCTTCCTATATTGTGGATTCCTCAACTCAAAACTCATAGAAACCGGGTTTCTGGCCCCATGCGTCAGCCCGAAACATATCAACTCAGAAACCCGGTTTCTTTGTCCGCAATAACATGATTTTTTTGGTAAAACCTCCTCTGGCTTCCTGGCGCTTGGTTTTTTCGGCCAAAAGTCGATCGCCCGAAATGCCAAAACTAGCCATCAGCGCATCCATCACCTCGTGTAAATCCGCCAATTCCGCCACCAAATCATCCCGATCCGCCGCCGCCGCTTCCGCTGCTTCCTCAATCAATTTCTGCCGCAAAGCTTGACGGTATTCTGCATCGGACAAAATGACAAACTCGCATTCATTCCCGCTTTGGCGAATAATTTCAGGAATGCGATCGCGCACCAACTTATGATACTCTTTTTCCATGTCAAACTTCCTTCAACCTTGACTAAAAGTTTGAATCAACCAGCGATTAATTTCCCCATCATCTTGAGTTTGACTTCGATTCAAAGCTTCCTCAACTAACGCAATTTCCAGCCCAGGCAAAACCCGCGACTGTTGAATTCTGCCACTACCTCCTCCATTAATTGCAAACGCAAAAACCTCCCGCGTGTTTGCACGTTCAACCCAATATTCGCTAATTCCTGCGTCTTCATAAAGCAACCGCTTGTTACCCAAATCATCGCTAAAAGAAGACGCACCAATTTCTATTACCAAATTAGGCGGATCGTATTCATCCAAATCAATAGGTGAATTATTGTCAGCCGGAGGAACTCTCAAATTGGAACCGATGTAGTAAGCTATATCTGGTTGAAACTCGCCAATACCTGTTTTGCGGAAACTCGCGTTAATGAACTCAATTAGTCGGATATTTCTAAAAACCGTATAAAAATTGACAACTCTCGCAACAATCGAATTATGACGCGCGTGCAATGGCCCTATTGGTGACATTTCTACCCTCATGTGTTTTTGATAATAATAAAACTTGCCTTTTTCCCAAGCTGAATCGTCAGCGAAGGTTAGAAACTCTTCCCACGTCGCCTTCACCCAAACATCCGTTTCCAAAACCTGCGTAATTGCCGAACTAGAAGCCATCATCCACCTCTACTATTTCTGTATATTCAAATTTCACATCAAACTTCCTTCAACCTTGACTAAAAGTTTGAATCAACCAGCGATTAATTTCCCCATCATCTTGAGTTTGACTTCGATTCAAAGCTTCCTCAACTAACGCAATTTCCAGCCCCGGCAAAACCCGCGACTCTTGAATTCTACCGCTACCTCCGCCATTAATCGCAAAGGCAAAAACCTCCCGCGTGTTTGCACGTTCCACCCAATATTCACTAATTCCTGCATCTTCGTAAAGCAACCGCTTGTTACCCAAATCATCGCTAAAAGAAGATGCACCAATTTCTATTATCAAATTAGGCGGATCGTATTCATTCAAATTAACAGGTGAATTACTATCATTAGGAGGCCCTCTCAAATCCGAACCGATGTAGTAAGCTAGATCGGGTTGAAACTCACGAATACCTGTTTTGCGGAAACTGGCATTAGCAAATTGAACTACTCGGATATTTCTCAATGCAGCAAACAGAATAACTACATACGGGATAATTGAATTATGACGCGCGTGCAATGGCCCTATTGGTGACATTTCTACCCTCATGTGTTCTTGATAATAATAAAACTTGCCCTTTTCCCAAGCTGAATCGTCAGCGAAGGCTAGAAACTCTTCCCATGTCGCTTTCAGCCAAATATCCGTTTCCAAAACCTGCGTAATTACCGAATTAGAAGCCATAATCCACCTCTACTATTTCCGTATATTCAAATTCATTTGGACTGCGCTTAACTAAAGGATAGCGCATCCCGCCCAGGTCGATCGCATCTTCTTCGCAATCAGCCTTCGGAGAATTGTACACCAGCACGTATTCCTTACCGATGCAGCTTTCCATCTCTCTAGCAACTTCTCCGCGCCACTGAGTTTTCGTTACCAAAACTACCAATTGATTCGCCAATTTTGGCAACTTATTCGCAATTTGTTTCCGATAAATCTCGTCCAAACTGCCAAAGGGAGAATCCATGACAATCGGAAACGTACTGCTATCCGGGCCCATCAAAGTATTCTTTTGACTCCACTCGCGCACGCCCTCAATAATTCCGCCGATAAACGACAAACTGAGGATTTGATTTTCTCCGGTCGAAGCGGCTACTAAAGATTCTTTTCCCGACGTATTTTCTACTAGCGTCAGTTCGTATTTATCGCTCAACTTCGGGATGTACGGAGTAAAAGAAATTTGACTAAAAATATCTTGCACTCGCTTTTCTAACTGCGAACAAAACTGTTTTTCTAAGCGCGATCGCACTTCCGTTAGACGATCGATCGCATCCTGAGTCGCAGCAATCCGGCGCTGGGCCAATACTTGCCTTTGCTCGTTCAGTTGCTGCTTGTCAATTTGCTTGTCCAAAGCCGCCACCTGCACATTCAAACTCTCAATCTGCTGCTGGTTAGAGCCTGTTTCCCGGTGCAATTCACCAATTTTTGCCTCAATTTCATCCAAGCGCTTTTGCAAGCGGCTGACATCGCCGTCAGGAAAATTTTTCAGCTTGCTGTGAATATCATCTAACTGATTTTCCACCCGAGAAAGTTCGGCTCTATCGCGGCTGATATTGGCTTGCTGGCGGTCAATTTCCTCCCAAAAATCTGCCACTTGTCTATCAATTTCATTGACGCGATCGCTAATTCGGATAGTAGTTTCTTCCACATCGCCAACACCCGCTTTATCCATCCAACCGTTAACATTTTCGCACGCTTCTGAACCGGGAGGTAATTGGGCACCGCAAATACACCGCTGCTGGGCTAATAAGTTTTCCAAAAACGGCCGCCCAATCCCGGAAAGCAACTGGCCATTTTCCCGCAAATTACCAAAAATTAAGTTAAATTCAGCCGCCGCATCCGACAGAAATATCGTGTAACCGCGCCCAGAAATTGCTCGTTTTAGGGAATCAGAAGCCTGACTAATTTTTTCTTTAAATAAACTTCGTTGGCTTTCTAATTCGTCTCGCAATTTTTGCAATTCAGCAGCACCCTTGCGTTCGAGCAAATCAGCATTAACTGCTTGTTTTAATTCAGCTTGATGATTTAATTCGACCTGAATTTCTACTTGTCGTTGTGAAAGCTGCTCGGCTTCTTTTTGAAAGTTTTGTTTTTCTTTTAAGAGTTTTTTTATTTCGGAACCACCAATCATGATTAAATCTGTTTCCAGAGATTTTTTAGCATCTATTAAATGTTTGATAGAGCGATTCAGCACCTCTACTCCCAGCAATTCTTTGGTGGCTTCGGCAATTTCTGCTTTCTTATTATGCCGTACAATTTGCTCGATTCGCTCGCCATCAAAAAAGAAATATTGATGCAAACTTTCTGGCAAAATTCGTCCGATAATATCATCTGGATGCTGCGCTGTTGGAATCCAGCGACCGTCATCTTTGGCTACTTGTAGGAACAATTCGCCTTTGATGTGTTCTACTGAATTTTCAGTTTTATATGCGCGACAAACACGCCGGGCTTGGTAGCGTTTGCTGTCATGTTCAAACACAATTTCTGCCCAACAACCTACAGCTTTTCCCATTTCAGCTTCAGCAAGAGCGCGCTTGTTTACTAAGTGTTCTTCCGCAGCAAAAGCTGCACTAAATTTTCCGTACAGCACCCAGGTAAAGGCATTCATTAAGGCTGTTTTTCCCGAACCGTTATTGCCATGAATTACTGTGATATTTCTCTCGCCCCCGGCTAGTTTTATTTCGGGACTTTTGCCATAAAATTGCCGAAAATTGCAGAGAACTATTGAAATCAATTTCATACAATTGCTTCCTTAATGATTTTCAAAATGTCATCGCTAATATAGCGCGGAGATTTCATGTAAAGTTTATCTTTTTCAAGTTCCAATACCTGCTCGATAATTTGTCGGACTTCCGGCGGCGCGCTCGTAATTGGTTGCTGTACGTCGCTCACATCTTTGTCAGTGTGATAACCCGAACGCTTTTCTGCTAAAATGGCGATCGGTACGGGCGCGATCGCACTATCTTCATATCTAAAAGCCCTAATCAGATTTTCATTCAGATTTTCAGTCATAAGAAGAAGGAAGTTCGGCCAACGAGCAGTGTACGGGATGTAACGGATGTAACGGATAGAAGGAAGAATGCTTATAGAGTTTGCTTTTGAGTTATCTGTATTTGACGTTTAATTAGGTGAATTTACTTATTATATTGCAAAAATCAAAAGCTACAGGGTTACGCAGAGGAGGAGAAACCCGGTTTCTACGAGTTTTGCTCTCCCCTCACGAGAAATCTACAAAGAAACCGGGTTTCTGAAGTCGGCGCGCGATCGCAAACTCAACTAACAACTCAAACTGCCATAAAATAATTCTATCTTTTTAAGATAAACCGAACCTGAATAAATGTCAAATATCTAACAGCCCATAGCGCCTCTGAATTTGCAGCAATTTCACCCTAGCTTCCCCAGCATTGTCAGCTAAATCGGCAAATTCCAAGAACCGCCTCAACTCTTTTCGCAGCAAGTTGCGCTCAACTTCTAAGGTTTCTCTCCCCAAATCGGGAGGCATAACAATCATGTCAAATAAAGTTGCCCTTTCCTTCCCCGGATGCGGGCGCAAAATTCGTCCCCTGCGCTGAATAAACTGGCGCGGATTGCTGCTGCTTGCTAAAATTACAGCATTGCGAATTGCTGGAATATCAACGCCTTCATCCAAACAGCGAATTGCTACTAAACCTTGCAATTCTCCGCTTTCAAATTGTTGGCGCAATCGTTCTCTTTCTGCTACCGGAGTCGCCGCCGTATAAGTGTTAACTCGATAGCCTAATTCTGAACCCAATAATTTCGCGGTTTCTGTGAGTTGGCGGTTGTTACTTCGGCGCGCACCTGCTTCGATAGAGCCGTCGCCGCAGTAAAATAAAGTGTGGGCTGTGTCGAGACGGTGCATCATTAGTTCTCGCAACGCTGTTAATTTATTAGCCGCCGCCCCAATCAACCTAGCCCGCTGCATTAATAAGGTTGTTAAAGCATCATTTTGTTCTACTTTTTCCTCGCCCGACAGCGCCCAGCCAATTTTTTTAGTTAAGTAGGAATATTTGCGGGTTTCGGATTCGGTCAATTCGACTAAAATCGGATAGTATAAATAATGTACTAATGCTTTTTGGCGGATGGCATCGGCTAAGGTCAGTTCGGGCTGCAAAACTGGGCCGAAATAATCTAAAATAGCTTCGGTTCCTTGTTCGTCGAAGTGTCTTTCTGGGGTGGCGGAAAGGGCGAGGCGCAATCCAATATTGCGCGGCAAACTTTCTCCTAAACGGGGCGCGCCTAAGTTGTGAACTTCGTCTCCAATAATTAGGGTTTTTTCTGGGAAATAGCGGATTTGCGATCGCAAGCTATCCAACATTAATGTGGCGTTTGTCGTTATAATTGTCAGAAATCCGCGTGAAGCGCAGCTATCCCGTAGGGAATCGCCAGTTAGCGAAGCCCTCGAAGAGGCTCGCACTTCATACAAACCCGCCGCCAGCTTATTTTGCCAACTGCGGGCGCTATCAAAGGCCAAAATAGGTTTTAAACCAAATTTCTCCGATTCGCGCGCCCACTGATTCACCAGATGGCAGTACGGGCAAATTACCAGCAGGACTTGCAGGTTAATTTTATTGTACAATTCAGTGGCGATCGCCAGCGCAGTAATCGTCTTGCCGCTACCCGTCGCCATCTTCAGCGTACCGCGTCCCTGATTGGCAAACCAATTATCAACCGCCTGTTGCTGATACTGCCGCAATTGCAGCGATGGCGGCATCCTCGGAAACCCAGATTGCACATGATTAGCCGCCATTGCGATTCACCTTTAAATGCTGTTAGATGCAACATTACCCCGATTCAACTGTAACTCATTTCTAACTAAAACTTAACAGCTCAAACAAATTTGCCGCCGACAATTGCAAATCCGACAGCACATCAAGTACGGGTAAAACATCTTCATTCTCTTTAATCTCAGGTTCCTGCTGCGGTTTAAAAACAATTACCAATTCTTCTTCCGGGTCTATCAGCCAACCTAATTTAGTATGATTCTTGAGGCAAAACAGAATCTTATTAATTACGCGAGTTGAACTTTGCTCCGGCGATAAAATCTCAATTGTCCAATCCGGTGCAATTTCAAACCTATTTTCAATTTTTCCCTGAGAATTCAGAGGAATGCGCGACCACTCGAAAACTGCGATATCTGGAACAATAGAACGTCCATCAAAAGAGCAGCGCAATTCTGGAAACGCATAAGCTAACTTCTGCGGTTTACCAACTCGATTAATAACAGATGGAAACTCGAATTGTAACGTACTGTGTTTTCCTTGCGGCATATCTTTTTGATAAATTTGACCGTCAACATATTCGCTAGCCGGCTTAGTTTCTGGTAGCAGCAAAAACTCTTCCAGAGAAATCTTGGAGGGAGACTCAATTGACGTTAACATAAGCAAATAAACCCTCAAAAACTCTTAAAAATTCACATCGCCGTCAGTTTCCCAATCAGGACAACTATCCGATTCCACACCCTTCGGGTGCATCGCACAAACCAACAAATTCCCGCCGTAAACTTGACCGTGATAGTTAGTGCAACCGCGACAAACGGGATGCTGCGTCGGCGAAGGGTCTACATAAGTCACCATCGACAAATCTATCTCGTCAAACTCCGGGTCGAAGTCCCGGCAAATTTCAATTATGGGTTCGAGAAATTCATTAAAATAACCGTCAAATTCATTAAAATAACCGTCAACCTCAGTAATCAGGTTATTTTGTACTTGTTCTGTAAACTCTTCCGAAATCTTTGCCAAAACGTCCAGCATTTCGACAAACTCTTCGCCGATCTCGGTGAAAAAATGCTCTACTTCAGAAACAGCATTTTCCATTACTTCAAAAAAATCTTTAGACCAATCTTCCATGAATTTGACAGGTTGTTATTGCAAAATATTTAACAGACAGGTGCAGCCAGCCTCATGCGAAGCGATCGCACCTACTCTCAATTCTATAGTCCAGGAAGCACGGGTGACTAGAAACCGGGTTTTTAAACGAAAATACTTGCCGATCGCCCTCAATAAGAGTTTAAAAACCCGGTTTCTTGGTTGGTAGTGCATCCAGAACCATTCTATTACCTAATGCCCGATATTCATCCACATCAGACTTGGGAGATATTCAAAAAGGGAACTCAAGATTACGATCCTGAGTTCCCTTCATGCTTTGCTGTGCGAGATTTTTCAGCTTAATCGCGCTTCAGCCGCCGCAATTCATCTTGTAAATTCTGCACCTGTTCGCGGAGCTTGTCTACGCCGCCAGTTTCTTTAGCATCTTTTGCCGAAACATCTTCTTCCTCAGAAACAATTTCAATCCGCCGAGGTTCAGCCGGTTTTTTGTCTCCAGCGGGTTCTACTGGCGGTTGCTGCTGCTGAGCCTGTTGCACCATATCATCAACAAAGCGACGAGCTTCTTCCGTTGACATCTCGCCCCGCTTCACCAGTTCATCTGCCAGCTTTTGAGCTTCAGTGCGCAATTCAGTTAACTTGCTGCCAGCTTTTTCACCAGCGTAGGAAGCTAGCCCGACACCAAGGTAAACTGCTTTTTGTAAAATATCTCCGAAACCAGGCATAGGAACTACACCTCATAAAACTGGGTGAACCGGAGACCACGCCTATTACAAGCATCCCGTGTTGCTGCTACCTTCCGGTCCTGACAAGATTTGGGCGTTGGAATCGCGTGGGTCCAGTTCATTTATGAGTATAGCACAGTTATTTATTCTTCAACCACACACCAGTGATAAATTTCATAAATAACGCAACCGTTCTTCACCAGAGGGTCTTCAGCGACGATCGCCTTCGCCTCATCCATCGAACCCGCCTCAAACATCAACATACCGCCGCCCCGCCTAGCCCAGTAGCCAGTTTTCGCTCGGTGTCCTTTAGAAATCAAATCTCGGACATAAGCTCTGTGAGCTGGCACGTACTGGTCAAAGACAGGCTTTTCCACAATTCCTTGTTCAATTTTGACAAACCAAGGCATTTTAAATTTTAGATTTTAGATTTTGGATTTGGGATTGTAGATTGGGAATGGGGTTTTTGGTACGGCGCATTGAGTAAATACTCGATCGCCCGTACTCCACCGTTCCTTCCTCACTGCGATGCTATCCTATGAACCCGTCAAAACAGCGATTTTTTATTGCTTTAGTGCCGCCGGACGATCTTCAAAACCACATTACTCAGATTAAACTGTATTTTGCGGAACACTACAACAGCCGCGGTGCGTTGAACTCGCCGCCCCACGTCACGCTACAACCTACTTTTGAATGGCCAGGGGCGGATGTTCCCAAATTAGAGGAAAGTTTGAAGCGGTTTTCGGCAAACCGGCAGCCAATTCCCGTTACTCTATCAGGATTTGCGGTTTTCGCGCCCCGCGTCATTTACGCTGATGTCGTGAAATCGCCCCAATTGCTGGAGATGCAAAGAGATTTGATGAGTTATTTGGAGGCAAATTTGGGAATTGTCCATCCAGTTTCTCAGACTCGCCCATTTGTACCGCACATGACTGTAGCGTTTCGCGATTTAACAAAGGAGAATTTTCAAACGGCTTGGTTAGAATTTTCCGGGCGCGAGATCCACTTTGAGTTTACCGCAGAGGCGTTAACTTTGCTGCTTCACGACGGCAGCCGCTGGAACATCAGCAAGCACTTTCCGCTGAATGTCCAGCCTCCAAAAATTCTAAATCAACCCTGAACACTCTTCCTTCTCTACTCTTTCTTCGCGTACTTCGCGTCTTCTTGCTTTCGTTTTCCCAAAAAAACTTGTGAGCAAATCATCGATAGTTTCAGGGCTTACGCATCGGGGGCGAGAAACCGGGTTTCTACGAGTTTTTGCATTTAGTGACGAGAAATATTCGTAGAAACCCGGTTTCTTCGGACTTGCAAGTGCGTCCGCTACGAACCTGTTTGAAGTTAAAGGCAAAACAGCTTACCGATCGCGCTTATTAGGAGTTGCAAGCGCCACAGTTCCGTAAACCGAAATTCCCGACTCTTTCAGAGTTTTAATTGCCGACTTCACCGTAGTACCGCTAGTGTAAATATCATCAACTAACAGCACTCGATCGCGGGGGAGACGGCGCCGAAAATCTTTCCCCAAACTTAAAGCATCTTTCATTTCAGCTTTTCGCTGCTGCGGTGTCAGAGCGAATAAAGCCTGAGTATTTTTCACCCGCTCCAAACCGTGCCGCTGCAAAGGCAAACCCGTCAGCTCGCAAAAACTTTCAGCCAACAGTTCCGCCTGGTTAAAACCGCGCTCTTTGAGCTTTTCTGGGTGCAGGGGAATCGGTACAACTGTTAGATTATCAAGGGCTATTTCGGGAAAACTCAGCCAAGCTTCTGCCAGCCAGCCGCCGAGAGGTTTGGCTAATTGCGGATTGCCTTCATATTTCAAAGCTGCGATCGCCCGTTTGAGAGTCCCGCCGTACTCGCCCCACACAAAAACACGCTGCTGTGAATCCCAAAATCGACCGGAATCGGCTAACTGACATCGCTGAAGTTGCTTGTGACAGTACCCACAAAACTCTCCGGCGGCCGATCGCTGACAAAGAGGACACTTAGACTTAAGAAATAGATTGAGAAAAGATTTGACCAATCCCGTCCATTTTCGCTTGTTCATCCTAAAATTGTGGTATGTGATTAATGAGAAAAACTATCAAAATTAAATTTGTTTCCAAGGACAGGCTCTGGGCGTGACAAACCTCTACTGGCTAGACAAAATTAAACCTTCAGACCGAGATGCAGTGGGAGAAAAAGCATTTTACTTGAGCTGTTTGCTTCAGAAAAATCATCCCGCTGTACCGGGTTTTGTCGTGCCGGCTACAACATTTTGGCAGTTTTTAGAGTCGATCGACTGGCTAGAACCGCTGTTTGCTGACTGGCCCCACTCTTCCCTGCACTTGAATGTCGATGAACCCAGACAACTGCAATCCATCGCCCGCAGCATCCGCCACCAAATCCTCGCAGCCAAACTGCCAGATTCGCTGCTCTCGGGCCTAGAGTCTGCTGTTGCTCAACTCAACTCCCAAGCCTTAATTTTTCGCCCTTCCCTGACGAACCGGAGCCCCAAAACAGCCGGAATCCTGGAATCTCACGCAGCGGGCCCAGAACCAGAAGCCATCGAGGCCGGACTCAAACGAGCTTGGGCAGAACTGTTCAGAGCCAGAAGTCTATTTTACTGGCAGCGGTGCGGCATGAAGATACAGCAAATCAATCCCGCAGTTTTGGTGCAGCCAATCTTCCCAGCCATCGCCGCGGGCGAGGTAAAAACTAACTGCGGTGCAGCGTGGGAAATCCAAGCCACCAGCGGTTTGGGAATGTCCCTGGCTCGGGGAGAAACCATCCCCGATTACTATCAAGTGCAGCCGGAAACAGGGGCGGTTAAATTCCAGCGGCTCGGTTACAAAACATTAGCGTACCATCTCAAAGCGGACGCGGGAAAACCGAAAAAAAACCCGCAGATAGAGAATTGGGAAAGCAGACAAATTCCCAATTCTGCATTCATAATTCCTGATGGTGCTGGCAGTTGCGTGGAACTTTGGGCGCTGGGAGAGAAAGCACAAAATGAATACGTTTTAGACGAATCGCAACTGCAAAAAATCCTGGAATTGAGCAAAAAAGTAATCGCCGAATTTGAGTCTGATTTAATCTTGGAGTGGACGCTCGATCGGACAGCAAACAGTGGCGAACCGCAGTTTTATTTTACTCGAGTTCGTCTTTTGAAACGGGAAAAAGTCGCGCCCGCACGGGAAAATCCGATCGCCAAAACCAGAACTCCTGCGATCCTCAAAGGTTTGGCCGCCGCCTCAGGAAAAGCCGAAGCAATTGCCCAAGTGATGACTAATTCCCACCCCGAAAACGCCCAATTCTTAGCCGGAAGCATTTTGGTCGCCCGGACAATCGACCCCAATTGGCTGCCTTGGTTGAAAGTTGCTGCGGGGATAGTTGCGGAACAAGGAGGCATGACAGGCCACGGTGCCATTTTAGCGAGAGAATTGGGGATTCCCGCTGTTGTGGGAGTTGCCGGGGCGACTCGGACGATCGCCTCTGGCGATTCGGTGTTGGTAGACGGCGATAGCGGAGAAGTTTTTGCCCTCGCCCAACATCCGGCGATCGACACAGCAGACAGCGGCCGGCTTGAGGAAACAGCAGAAAATGAAGAACTATACAGTACAGCAGCAAAAATGTCAATAGCCAACCACCAATTTTCAACATCAGAGCGATCGTCCAATCCCGCGTCTAAACCTCGACGGGCTGAGTCTGCCGAATATGTTTGGGGCGCGCCAACGGCGACTCAACTGCTAGTTAACGTCAGCCAAACGAGTTCGATCGACCGCCTCAAAAATCTGCCAATAGACGGCATCGGATTGCTGCGATCGGAATTAATGGCATTAGAAGCTTTGGACTGTCAAAACCCCAAAATTTGGCTGCAAGACCACCGCCAATCGGAATTTGTCGATCGAATGGCGGATTGCCTCAGTTTATTTGCAGCAGCAGTGGAGCCGCAGCCGATATTTTATCGCTCTCTCGATTTGCGCGAATCAGGAGCCCACGGTAGTTTCAGCGATACCTTTGAACCGGAGTTATTTGATTGGGAGTTGTCCGTACTTCAAAAAGTCTGCGAGTCAGGCCATACAAATATCAATTTAATTTTGCCTTTCGTGCGCTCTGTGGACGAGTTTGTCTACTGCCGCCAGCGCTTAGAAACAATTTGGAAAAATCGGCCTGCCCAGTTTCAACTGTGGATTATGGCGGAAGTTCCTTCGGTGTTATTTTTATTGCCAGATTACGTAAAAGCCGGAGTTCAAGGAATTTCCATCGGCACCAACGATTTAACTCAATTTCTGTTAGGCATTCACCGCAACTCCCAACAGGTAGCAGGTGGTTTTAACGGGCGCGATCGAGCTGTGATGAAGGCGATCGAACAATTAATCCGAGAAGCCCGGGCTGCGGGCATTCCTTGCTCGATCTGCGGCGACGCTCCAGCCTTGTATCCCGAGACAGTTGAATCCTTGGTGCGGTGGGGAATTTCGTCTATTTCGGTGAATGTGGATGCTGCTGAACAGACTTGCAGGGCGATCGCCCGTGCGGAACAGCGCCTGCTCCTAGAAGCCGCTCGATCGATCGTTAACAATTAGCGTCCCGCCAACCCCGTACAAAAATTATTATTCCGATGCAAACAGCAACAATATTAACCGCGATTACAAAAACCCAGTTTCTGAATAGATAGATCGCCCTCAACCCCTGACTTTTACTGTTGTACCGGGTTTGAGAACCCTTGTCATCAATTAAAAACATCCGATTTTCAAGCTAAGATAGAAATATCACCCACACTTTAACCGGAGGTAGAAACAGTGAAATCAAAAATTATTGCTGCGGTTGCAATACTTGCCGCCCTCGGCTCTCTGCATCCCCATCCAGCATTATCTCAACCAGCAACAGACGGCGGCGTAAAACCGGGATTCTGGCAACCTCAAGCGCAGGTTGACACTACTCGCAACATCACCCTCAGACTGTTAAATGAAACCGGATTAAACCTAGAATACGGTCAATCAGGTGTCGGATTGTCATCCTTGGCTGTGGGAGCCAGCAAAAACATCATGGTTCGCGTCAGCAACCGCACCGCCGACATTGCCAATATTCCGATTAATGTCAAAGGAGGAAGCACAACTTTAAAATACGACTATAATGTTGATGCCAAGCAAAACATTGTGACGGTTCGCATCAGCACTTCCGACGGTCGAACCAGACAAGATAGGTCAGTATATATAGATGAAAAAGGGCGAGTTTACTCTTTCTAAAACAGACGCTGAGCGACCCGGTTTCTCCTGATAAATCTTGGTTTTAGCAGCAAGGTATTCGAGCAGAAATCGGGTTGCTCGACATCCCGCCCGCAAATTATGTCTCAAAAAATATGAATCAAGTACAGCCGGTTGGCATCGCAGGCATTTATGAAATGTGTATCGGGGTTACTGATGCGCTTCCACAAATTCAATACTGGGAGCAATTTGGATATCGCATCGGTGAAATCGGAGAATTATCGGCATCGGTGGCTGCCGAATTGTATGGAGTTTGTTCAAAAGTGCGATCCGTGCGGCTCGAACACCAAGATGCAGATCACGGATTAATTCGCTTGATGGTTTGGGAAAAACCTAGAAATAACGGCTTGCAAATGTCGTCTATGAAGGTAAAAGGCAACCGTTGGGCAACTACTTTAACTGCTGATTTGTTGAATATTCTCAACCATGCCGAAGATGCCCAGTCGGCAAATTTGCCTGTGAAATATACCTCTCCCCGCTGGGAGGTTATTTACAACAAAGAGCGCAAAGCGCGTCCTTTTGTCGGGGCGGCTGTCGGGGTACGCGAGATGATGTTGTTGCAGCCTTTGACTCGGCAAGTTTTTTTTCAAAGATTCAACTATGCCCTGCCCAATTACGGAAAAATCAATGAAAATGCTTTTTTCAAAACGAGTCAAATTACCCACATGGGCATGATAATTCAAGATGACAGCAAAGAAACATTGTTGTTTTATGAAGAAGTTCTGGGCTTGATTCGCGCCCGCGATGATGTAGAAACTACTTTTGAATCTTCCCTCGCGGGAAGGGAGATTTTCGATCTTCACCCGGGCGAAAAATTTGTGGTGACGGCTTTTGACGATCCGCGATCGTCCAAAACAGATTTTGCAGCCGCGCGATCGGGTAGACTGTATATTCTGAGGTTCCCGAGTTCGATCGCCCTAGACGATGGAGTCGATCGCGCTCGAACCGGCTGTTTGGGAATGTCGCTGTACACCTATCGAGTGTCTAGCATCCCAGAATACTTTCACCGAGTCCAAGCCAGCAACGCCCAAAAAATCACCGAAATAGTCCCTAATGAATTTGGAGAACCGAGTTTTTCCTTTATCGCCCCTGACGGCTATTTCTGGACATTAATAGAATCAGCTTCGTAGTTAAGAATGCCAGCCATCAGATTTTGAGGAATAGCTGCATTCCCAACTTCGCACCAATTTTACGATCGTATTATGAGTTTATTCTGCTGCTGCTGGCAAAGGAAATCTTTCACCTGCGAGATAAGCATCAAAGTTTTTCTGAAAATAAATCCAAGAAGTCATATCTTCTACATCTAATTGCGATTTCGGCGCATCTTTATACAAAGGAATGCGAGTCCTAATTTCATCTTGCAGCAATTGAGGTAAATCTGTCCAACTTTGGACTTTAGAACCAGTGGCGCTGTAAATCATGTTACCGGGCAGATTTCCCATTTTCATCCACGCCAGCCACGGCCCAATTCTATCCCAACTCAGAATTACTTGAGAAACTGAAACAAGTTCGGGATCTAATAATTCCGCCGTGGGTACTGTCAGCTTAAACAACTCCGCAGCTTGATAAATGGGATTTGGACTGTAATCAGCAAATCTCGGTTCTTCAGCTAAAGGATTGGGATAGTTGGGAAATAAGTCAAAGCTAAAAGTTGTAATTTCTCCATCTACTTTCGCCGGGAAAATTCCCTTAAAATCACCTTGAACGGGGTTGTTAGCAACGTGTGCAACTGTGAGGACTTCTCCTGTCCAAGGGTTCTGCCATTTGTGGAGAATTTCTCCGCTGTTGGGATCGAGATAGTAAGTTAGTTCTCGCGAGGTGAATTTCCAGCCGCCATCGCCGTCAGCAATACACCTGCTCGCACTCATCCCAACTATTTTGAACAAGCGCTTTTTCGGTTCGTTGGGAACAAAAGAGTAAATCGCGCCGTTCCAGGTGAGAAATGTGGCTTCACCGTCCAGGGAACTGCGGGTTTTCACCCATTCCTTGGCATCAAATTCTTGTACTAAAACCATACCGCAGGCTCCTGTAAGGGTCGATGTTTTTGTGCAGCGGATTTGACATTTCCTGCTTGCGAGTCAACTGCTGCTAACAATGCGGGGCTAATGGCGCGCTTGCTATCAGGTGAGTTCCGACAAAATGTCAACCGCCGCACCGCGGACTAATATTCGCTGTTCCTGTTGATACCGGCGCCTCGATTTCCCTCTTCTTTGGGTTTAGCTTTGTTGACTCGCAAGGGGCGCCCCATCCACTCTGCACCGTCTAATTCGGTAATTGCAGCGTCTTCTTGGGCATCTTCCATCATCTCAACAAATGCAAAACCGCGCATCCGACCGGTTTCCCTGTCGGTAGGTAAGACAACTCGCTTGACTGTGCCGTACTCTGCAAATACTGATTTCAGGTCTTCTTCGGTGGCGCGGTAGGACAAATTTCCAATATAGATAGTCATGTCGATCGAACTGAACTTGTTGTGCATACATAATAACCGATTGATTTGACACTCAAGTGCCATTGGGCTGACAACTGGACAATCGCATCTAACTACAAGGGCCTGCCGCACTGACAAGCCCTTTGTACTGACTGCAATAGTTAGTGCTTTTGCTTAGTCGATCGAGATCGACTGAGGCCCCGTGCTTTTAGCGTTGGTGGCTTCGGCTGCGCCAGGAGTGTAGGAAGTTGAACCGGCTTGTTCGTCGATCCAGCTTCTAACGGGATCTTCGTGAAGGTTGAGTCGAAGCAGGCCAGAAAAAAATCCGCCCGCAAAGGCGATCGGCTGTTGGATCAATTCTTTGACCACTGGGATGAGTTCGTCGAGGAACATTCAAGAGTCTCCTTGTGCTGCTGGGGTTCTACCTTTACTGTACCGTTTGTACCGCGATGCTGGCAGCGACCTGCAAAAAACTGGCCCTCTCAGTGTTGAAGATGGGCGATCCTCTTCGAGGGCTTCGCTAACGGGCAATTTATCGGCTAATGGACTAAAATGCTAATCTGTATGCTTACAAAATTTTATGTGCCGTTTGCTTGGCTACGTCGGGGAGCCGATTTTACTCGATACTATTCTGTACAAGCCGGAACATTCGCTAATTGTGCAGAGTTACGAGCCCCGCGAAATGACTTCTGGCCTGGTCAACGCTGACGGGTTTGGTATTGGTTGGTATCACCCCCACCTAGATACTGACCCGTTTACCTATAAAAATGTACAGCCAATTTGGAACGACATCAATCTGCCGAGTATCAGCCGATACGTTGAATCCGGCTGCGCGATCGGATACGTTCGCAGCGCAACTTCAGGACAAGCTCTAGATTTGAGCAACTGTCAGCCGTTTGGGCGCGATCGCCTGTTGTTCGTACACAACGGCTTCGTGCAGAATTTTCGGAAAACTCTTTACAGACCAATTCGCGATCGGCTGTGCGATACCGTTTATCAATCCATTAACGGTACTACAGATTCCGAGCACATTTTCGGCTTATTTGTCAATGAATTGACCAACACAAATCTGACTCTAGAAGCTGCTTTGCAAAACTCCCTGAAAACCTTAGCTGAGCTAGCAAACGTTCACCAAGTAGAATTTTCAGCTAATATCATTATCAGCGACGGACACCAGCTCGTGGCCTCTCGCTTTGCTTCCCCAAAAGCCCCTCCTTCCCTTTATTGGCTGCGAGACGATCCAAATTTCCCGAATTCTGTCATCATTGCTTCTGAGCCTTTATTTGCTGGCAATTGGCACGAGTGTCCAGAAGAGAGCATTATCAGTACGGGAGCAGACGGTGATATCGAAATCTATCCAATCTTCTAGAGAGGGAATTTATCAGGATTTGCAGCAGTGTCGCCGCGGCACTTTCAAGCTATTTGCAGACATCGATTACGATACTTTCTGCCGTCAAGCTCATCCTGATTTCAGCCCGGTGGGCTGGCACTTAGGCCACATTGCTTATACTGAGGATTTGTGGCTGTTGCAGCGGTGTGCTGGGTTAAAGCCTGTTTTTCCTGAGTATCACCAACTGTTTGCTGCGGATATTTTGCCGAAAAAACAACGGGTTTTTTTGCCTGCGTTACCAGAAGTTGAATTGTATCTGGATGCGGTGAGAAAAAAGGTGTTAGATTATTTGGAAGTTGCGCCGATCGCCCAGCAAGAACGTCTCTGGCGGTTTATTATTCAGCACGAAAGCCAGCACTGCGAAACTGTTGCTTTTGTGTTGCAAATGCAAAGGAAGGAAGAAGGAAGATTGGCAACGGATTTTGTAGCGGATGTAACGGATGTAATGGATAGAAGCAAGGAGGAGAAAGAAAGATTAATTACTGATTGCCGATTACCGATTCCCAATTCCCAATTCCCAATTACCGCTCGCCAATTACCAATTACCCATTACCAATTACCCATTACCGATTCCCCAGAGATCGATATTCCGGGCGGGGAATTTTATATGGGAAGCGATGCTGCTGAGGCTTTGGATAACGAGCGATCGCGCCACTTGTGTTATTTAGAAGCATACGCGATCGATCGCTATCCCGTCACTTGCGGTCAATACCGAGATTTTATGACATCCGGCGGCTATCAAAACCGCGATTGGTGGTCTGCTGAGGGCTGGGAATGGCAAAAAGTTCATTTAGTCGATCGCCCGCTTTACTGGTCAGAAAATCCAGCTTTCAGCAACCATCCAGTTTGCGGCGTCAGTTGGTACGAAGCCGAAGCTTACTGCAACTTCGCCGGCAAGCGTTTACCATCGGAAGCCGAATGGGAAAAAGCTGCCAGTTGGGATGCCGCAAATCAGAGGAAACTTACCTATCCTTGGGGAGAAGCACAGCCAAATGCCAGCCTGTGCAATCACGGCAATCATCTTGCCAATACCTCCCCCGTTGATGCCTTTCCCAAGGGAGCAAGTGCAGCGGGCTGCTGCGATATGTTGGGCAATGTTTGGGAGTGGACAGCTTCAACCTTTGACGCCTATCCGGGATTTGAAAGTTATCCTTACAGGGGATACTCGGAAGTTTATTTTGATGGAGAGCACCGGGTTTTAAAAGGTGGGAGTTGGGCTACTTTTCCTCAGGCACTGCGATCGAGTTTTCGGAATTGGTACTATCCGGGCGTGCGGCAAATTATCGCTGGTTTTCGCTGCGCTCGATGATTTTGTCAGTTATTAAACAAGTTTTTTCGGTGTTTCATCAGTGGAGGTTTGCTGTTTCTTCCAGTCGTCTGTTAGTAGCCCTGAGAATCCCCAGTCTTCTTCTGCAATTTCTTGGATGACGATATGCGTATGTTCTGGCTTTTTGCCAAGAATGCGTACCAGTGAGTCAGTCACTTCTTTGACAAGTTGAGCTTTCTGCTCTCTGGTAGCACCTTGCGTAATCTGAATGTTGACGTATGGCATTGTGATTTCTTGAATCTCAAGAGTCAATACAAACTGACCGCTATTTTATCAGCCTTTGTAAGGCTTAGACTTACAATAGATAATTTATAATTTTCAATTTGAGGAGCGATCGCCATTCGGTGAGAAAATACAGAACGGAGATCGGCATGAAAAATCCGGCTTGAGCGCGATATCTGGCAACGCGACTGCGTGCTATACCCATTTGTGCATCTTAATTTTACTCTATGAAATCCCCAAGACTGTCCGACACGACAAACCCAGCTTCAAGTAAGGAAAACAGGCTGCACTTAGAGCGACTGGTGAGCGCAGCAGCACCGACACCCGCAGAAATCAATGCTGGCAGCGATGTCGTTAGCGGGTTGACTCAAAACCCCAAAACCCTGCCTCCCAAGTATTTCTACGACGATCGCGGATCGAACCTGTTCGAGTTGATTTGTCAGTTGCCGGAATACTACTTGACGCGCACTGAGACGGAGATTTTACAAGGATGTGCGGGGGATCTCGCCCATTTGACGGGCCCGTGCGAAATCGTCGAACTCGGCAGCGGCAGTTCCACCAAAACCCGGATTCTCCTCGATGCTTACAGCCAATTGGAATATCCGCTGCACTATTTGCCGATCGACATCAGCCCTACTATCCTAGAAAGCAGCGCTTGTCAACTCTTAGCAGATTATCCATCGCTCCAGATTCACGGACTTGTCAGCACTTACGAATTAGCCTTAGCTAAAATTGCACCGTCCCCGCTGCCAACCCGAATGATTTGCTTTCTAGGCAGTACCCTCGGCAATCTCAACGCTCAAGAATGCGATGTATTCTTCTCCCAAATAGTCGGTGCATTGAAGCCGGGAGAGTATTTTTTGCTAGGAATTGACTTGGACAAATCTCAGGATATTTTAGAGCCGGCCTACGATGACAGTCAAGGAGTGACGGCAGCATTTAACTTGAATATGCTGCGGCATTTAAATCGGAAGTATCAGGGAAATTTTGATTTAGCGCAGTTCGAGCATTGGGCTTTTTACAATCAAGAGGAATGTCAAATTGAAATGCACTTGAGAAGTAAGAAAGCGCAAAGCGTGAACTTGCGCGCCCTCGATTTAACGGTTGAATTTGCAGCAGGAGAAACTATCCGCAGCGAAATTTCCCGCAAATTTAATCTCAATAGTGTAAAGGAAGAACTTTCGCAGCGCGGTTTAAAGCCTGTACAAGTTTGGACAGATCCAAATCAGTGGTTTGGCTTGATGCTTTGTCAGTTGACAGTGGACAGTTGACAGTTGACAGTTGGCAATTGGTAATTGGTAATTGGCAATTGGCAGTTGGTAATGGGTAATGGGTAATGGGTAATTGGTATAATTGGAAAACAACAAGGAAAAGGGAAAAACGAAGTACAATCGCTAATGACAACTGTCAACTATCAACTGTCAACTGTCAACTATCAACTGTCAACTGTCAACTGTCAACTGTTAACAAATCGGCCGCTGTCCGGGTTTTACGGCGTGAATATACTCGCTGCCCGATGCCGGCCATCCCCGCTTGTAATAAGCCTCCTCCGGCTTCCCCCAGCCCAACTGCAACAAAATTTCGAGAAAATCCAACTTTTCCCACTTCCAGAGACTCGCCCATTCTGTGCGCTGGGCTACAGCCTCTACATCAACCGGCTCGATCGATCGAAAATCCTTCCCGCTGTTAATACTCAAATACAAATCCATCCCCGCAGTTACCTGCTGCCAAAATTCCAACATAGAAATCTTAGCTGCCTTCAGCGTCATCAAATCAACCGGTAGAGCTATTAATTCGTCATCCACTGCCGGATAGCGTAGAGTATTGCCCTTAACCGCCATTTCCCGCCAGACAATCCCAGAAACTTGATGTTCCCGCTGGTATTCGTGCACGGCCGCCTTAAAATTTTGATAAGCAGTGAACTTTTGAACGCCCTCAGATGTGAGAAAGCGGTCAATCACGGGATTCCCTGTAGCAGGAGTTTCAGTCAAATTGAGGCGGCGCCCCTGCAAGCAAGCTTGGCGCTCTTCTTCGAGGATTTTAATGAGTTGGGCCGTGCTGTAGACCTTGGACATCTTTATTCAGGCAAAATCTATTGATTTGCGGGTCGGGCTGGTTTTATCGGCTAATTTTTAGTAAAGATTATTTGTTTTTTTTGAGCAAGATCGCTTTTGCCGTTATTCTAACTTTTATTTCTGCTTAATTCTAGTTAGACAGTTTACAGGAGTTGGGCCGAGAAATCCCGAAAGCTTCTTGAAAAAAGCAGTTAATCACGATACAGAATTGCGAGTTAGGCTGTCCGCTGCGCTGCGGGCGTACCTCGCGGGATTTTGCGCCAAAAACAAAGCCCCCTCATAGGAGGGGGCTAAACTGACGAATGAGGTTTGGGAGTTATATTTGGCGAGTCGAACAACCCGAAAAAAAAAGCAGCATTCGCACTTGCTGTCAACTACCCAAATTCAAATCTTCAGTCTCAAAACTTAGTAGCGTCGTGAAGAGCGATTGTTGTCGCCCCAGCCACCGCCACCCGAGGAGCGTTTGTTGTTGTTGTTTTCGCGAGGTTTGGCTTTGTTGACTTTCAAGTCGCGGCCCATCCACTCAGCACCGTCTAAAGCTGCGATGGCTGCTGCTTCTTCTGCTTCGCTCGCCATTTCCACAAAAGCAAAACCCCGCATTCTGCCTGTTTCCCGGTCCACTGGCACTTGGACGCGGCTTACAGTACCGTACTCGGCAAATACTTCGCTGAGGTCGTCTGATGTGACCTCATATGAAAGATTACCCACGTAAATCGACATAAAATCTCCAGAATCATTAGGGTGCAGAGACTTAGATCCGGAGAGACGCTTGTAAATAAACACCAACAAACTACGCAACCGAATTTAATTCTTGAAAAACCACTATAACATGAAGCCAGCAGAATCAGCAATTGGCTGTCAGAATTTTCGATTTTGGGTGCCGTCGGGCAATCTCCGACAGAAAGTATTCGCGATAACTGACATCTTGCACTGTTGCCGTCATCATACCAGTTTAAAAAAAATGCAACTCGCGATCGGGCGCTCCAAACCCCGACAGTCATCAGTCAGTCCCAATCTCAAATCGAAAAATGGAAAATTTAAAATGGTATCAGCTTGGTTTCGGGCTGCGGTATCGAGCAGAGGGTCAAGATTTTTCGTCGCTGTTACCCGGTGGTTTGGGTCTTATTGAAAATATTGCCCGATATCAGTTATAGCTGAGATCTTGCACCATTCGTGTGGAAGCTGTAGGGGCGCGTTCACTAATAGCCGAGCGGGGTGCAAACAGGTTAAATAAACCCGTCCCCACCCACTAAAAATCCCCTTATTGACTGGCGTGCAAGAACTCAGTTATAACTGACACCGCGCTCTTTTATGACTGGGCCGGCATCCTGCTGGTGCCACCAGAGATAATTTTCTTAAGCCTCAGATTCATCTTCCGAGTCAATCTCCAATCTGCCATCTCCCATCTCCCATCGCATCAGATTTAGCGCCCTGCTATGGCTGCCCAAAAATAATTCTCAAAAGATTTCTTAGCAATATCTACGTGCATTTTTCTCCCCCAAGTATAGATATCAAAGCTAACGCGAGATCGATCGCCCTTGCTGGAACTTCCCTCATCAATTGCGATATTTCCCAACAGCGCCACCCAGTGACTCGGATAAGGGATCAGCGGCGGTTGGTTGCCCAGCATTCCCTCAGCAGTAATCAAAGCAAAAGCAAATCCCCCAGCTTGAATTGCCTCATCGGCGGCCCGCAGCGCTGGAATATCGCCGCTGAAATAAGCGTAGTGAGATTTTACATCGCGGCCGCCCAAAATTTCTCGCGCCCAGCCGGCCATTTCCCAAGATTTGGTCATCCCGCTGATGTTGCGGACAATTTCTGGGGCGTTTGCTTCTATGGGAAATATCAAATTTTCTGATTCCCGGAGTGCGGATAAAACCATCCAGTCTGCTTGAGGCATCCGCAAATTGCCTTTGCTGTGCCGCAGCGTCATTGAGGGAGAAATCGATCGCATAGATTGAGTGCGAAAACTGCCGGTTTCCCAAAGATGGCGGCAGATTTCGACGTAGCGGAGGGGGCGGCGCGCCGAGAGTGCAAAGGTGACGGCGGCGGGGCCACAAAAAGGCTGTCCGCCTTGATTTACTTGGAAAGGATCGAGGATGCGCGATCGCATTTCGGCGATGATTTGGGTTTTGTTTAAAGCTGGCCAAAAGCTGGGCCGATTCGATCGTTCAAATTCGGAAATTGCCTCATCTGCCTGCTGTAGCGAACTTGGGTGTGGCTGTTGGGAAGTGGAACTCGCAATTGCGATCGAATTGTCTGATTGTGTCATTTTTTTGCTCGGTCGTATCTGTTAATATTTGCCAATAATTCATATTGTGTATTATCGCAAAACCCCCCTTTAATTAGTTCTATCGTTCGGACTTCAGTCCGAGCGAAAAAGCAGAGGACTGAAGTCCGAACGCTCAAACGTTATAAGAGTTTTTTTGCGGGAGACTCTTCATTACTTCGGCAACCCAATTTCATCCCGCTCTAGCAATAGTATTTGATTGGTGAATTTGAGTTTTTTTCATGAACCGCAGAGAGCGTTATTGGCGCAGAAAAAGAGAAAAGAAGAAGAGAGATATAGCTAAATTCTTCCTTCTTCCGACTTCCATTTCTCGACTTCCATTTCTCGAATTGGGACTTCCATTTCTCGACTTCCATTTCTCAAATTCCTTCTTCTTTCTTCTTCCTTCTTCCTTCTGTCAACTGTCAAGCGGTCAACTGTCAAGCGGTCAAGCGGTCAACTGTCAAGCGGTCAACCTGTTTGCTGTCAAGCGGTCAACTGTCAACTGTCAACTGCTTTCCTACCACAGGTCAACTGTCA
Organism: Microcoleus sp. ARI1-B5; assembly: GCF_036705795.1. Classification (NCBI taxonomy): domain Bacteria; kingdom Bacillati; phylum Cyanobacteriota; class Cyanophyceae; order Oscillatoriales; family Microcoleaceae; genus Microcoleus; species Microcoleus sp. ARI1-B5. Next base: position 9,126 of record NZ_JAUBVK010000038.1, on the reverse strand, counting down.
ACTGTCAACTGTCAACTGTCAACTGTCAACTGTCAACTGTCAACTGTCAACTGTCAACTGTCTTACCATTTTCCTGACATCGCGCCTTTGAGCCTCAATTCTTCTCGACTGACTAGAGCTTCGTAGTAATCTGGTTTGATTTCTAGGGCGACTCCGTAAGAGCTAATTGCATCTTGAGTCCGCTGCATTTTTTGCAAAACGTCGCCCCGCTGCGCCCAAGCGAACCAGTTGTCGGGCTTGAGTTGAATCACTCGGTCAAAAGCGACGAGTGCTTCGGCATAGCGCTGCATTTTGCCCAGCACCAGGCCTCGCTGCACCCAGCCTTGATAGCTGTCAGGCCAGATAGTAATTGCTCGATCGTATGATGCTAGAGCTTGTTCGTACTGCTCCAAAGTTGACAGGGCGTTGCCGCGTTTCCACCAAGCTTCAAAATTGTCTGGCACGATTTTAATTATGCGGTTGTAAGCTGCGACGGCTTCTTCGTAACGCTGCAATTTTTCCAGCGCCGCCCCTTGCTGCAACCCTACTTTTGATGTAATTTCTGCTTCCGAACTCAGAGAGATTACTTTATCAAAACAGGCGATCGCTTCTTCGTATTGCTGCAATTTTTCGAGAGCTTCGCCTCGCAAATTCCAAGCTTCTAGAAAATTTCCTTCTATTTGGAGGGCATTGCTGTAAGCGATGATAGCATCTTTGTAGCGTTCCAATTCGGCCAGGGCGATGCCTCTACCCAGCCAAGCTTCGGGGAAATTCGGATTAATTTGAATGGCTCGGTCAAAAGCAGCGATCGCGCCTTCATAATCTCTCGATTCTGACAGTGTTTGACCGCGCCCGATCCATGCTTCGGGATAAAAAGGATTCATTTGAATTGCCCGATCGAAACAAGCAATTGCCGCATCGGGCCACTGGTGTTTGACGGCCATGCCTTTATAAAACCAGGCTTCGGAGTCGTTGGGTTGCAGTTGCAGTACCCGATCGTAAGCTGTCACCGCTTCTGCATATTTGTGCAATTTTGCGGAAGCAATGCCCCGATTGAACCAAGCCAGACTGTTTTGTGGTTGCAGTTGAATGGCGCGATCGTAAGAAGTTACAGCTTCAGCGTAGCGTTCCGCCTTCATCAGAGCCAAACCTCGGTTCAGCCAAGCTTCCCAATTAGTCGGGACGAGTTTAAGCGCGCGCTCGTAAGCCGCCACGGCTTCAGCGTAGCGCTCTGCTTGCAGCAACACGTTGCCTTGCCGGTACCACATCGCTGGCAAATTCGGATGAATTTGGGTGGCTTTTTTGTAACAGGTTGCTGCTTTATCCCACTGCTGCAATTCCTCTAAAACTCTGCCCTGCTGATACCAAGCTTCGTGCTTTTCTGGATTGATTTCAATTGCTTTGTCGAAAGCAGCGATCGCTTCTGAGTGATTTTGCAAATTTAACAGTGCACTCCCGCGCAGCATCCAAGCCCAGTATTCTTCTGGATTAATGGCAATAGCTCGATCGCCGCAGGCCACCGTTTCGGCCCAGGAGTGCAGTTGCTTGTAAGCTTTGCCCAGATTCAGCCACGCCCGGGCCCAGTCCGGCTTAATTTGCACCGCTTTTGAGTAGCAAATGATTGCAGCTTCGTACCTTCCCGATGCGTAGTGTCTATTGCCCCGATCGTAATCTGGAAATGCTGCAAAAATTCTTAAAATCGGCGGCAGCAGAGCTGATTGGGGGTTTGAGGAGTTTTCCGTGGCCGAATTCGAGAGGTCTGGCATACGCCTTACATATAAAAAATTTAGTGGGATAACAAGCTTGCGGTCTTATATATTAACTTATGCTTTTCTTAACTCGCTGCTGTTTTGGAACCAATTTACCATATCAGGTCTGATGCGACAAATTATGTTGACTTAACCATAAGTTAACTGTATCTGTATAAAATTATGCAGCGCCCCCACTTTCGGTACACGGCTGTACAATACGGGCAGGACACAAACAAATATGTCCCGATCGAGTTTTCAAACCAAATTTAATATGTTACTTCTGCACTCACTTTTAGATTTCACAGACTGCTTTACCGACGGAGAGCGAGGGTCGATCGGCTCAGGCCCCAATTATTGGTACGAAGGGCATTGCCCTCAAAGCGGCGAGCTGCTGAGACTGCCGCGCACTCGAATGTCTGAGGATCTCGCCCGAGGTTTGATGGAATACCTTGCTGCTGACGGTTCCTACGATCGCGAGGGGAAGATGTACGGCATATTGCTGGTGGAGATGCCTTGGGGGGAACAGCGGGTTCTCAAAGCATTTTCGGGGCTGCTGAACGGTTGCAGCGTTGTTGACGGCTGGGTGCCGCCGATTCCGGGACGATCGCGAGTTGCATTCGAGGAAGCCCGCACGCTGACCGAATTGGAGGCGATGAAACAGGAACTGATTGCACTCAAGCAACTCCCGCAGCGACAAGAGTATGCAGCCTTATGCGGTGAGTTTGAATTGCAATTGCAAGTTTTGAATGCGCGCCACCGCAATTGCAAGCAGCAGCGAGATGAAAAACGCCAGTTACTGTGTCAAACTCGGGCAGCAGAAACACTCGAAATAGCCCTGGAACAACTGAATCAAGCCAGCCGTTTGGAGGGAATTGAACGCAGGCAATTGAAACGGCAGCGGGATGAAACATTGGGGCCGCTCAAACAATTAATTGAAGCTGCGGATGAGCGGATGCGGATGCTGAAACAAGGGCGAAAAGAACTTTCCCGCGAACTTCAGGCGCAGATGCACGCGGCTTACACTCTGGTGAATTTTTTGGGGAAATCGCGATCGCTCCAGGAATTAATGCCAGCTAATTCTATTCCCACTGGCACCGGCGACTGCTGCGCGCCAAAATTGCTCCACAGCGCGGCAGTATACAATCTGAAACCCCTAGCAATGGCTGAGTTTTGGTGGGGGCCGCCATCGGGTGACAAAGTTCCGGGAGAATTTTACGGTGCTTGCGGCGATCGGTGTCAGCCGTTGATGGGTTTTTTGCTGTCAGGATTGGCTCAAAATCCAAGTGTTTCGGAACCGAAAGCTTGCCCGGATTTTCCACCGCCAGCTAATAGCAAAACTCGGTCAAAAACAGCAGCGAAAACAATTGTCAATCAGCCTTTGAGAGACAGGCAAGAAGCCCAGCCCACAAGTCATGAAAAATCTTGTGTAACGGGCATCTTGCCCGTTACCGCTCGCGTTACAATAACCGATTGCCAGCAAATGCTGCCGATTGTTTATGAAGACGAATGGTTGATTGCGATCGATAAACCCTCGGGGTTGCTGTCAGTTCCCGGCCGTTATCTGGACAATCAAGATAGCGTTCTGGGTCGGTTGCGGAACTTGTTGCCGGATGGGTTAGAACTGACCGCAGTGCACCGCTTAGATTTAGCAACATCGGGGATTTTGCTGCTGGCGCGGGACAAAGAAACCAACAGTCAACTAAGCCTGCAATTTGAGAAACGCCTGGTTCACAAAGTTTATGAAGCAGTGCTTTCGGGGACTGTAAAAACAGAGGCGGGGACGATCGAACTCCCGGTGAAAGAAGACCCGGAAAATTCCCTGGTTCAGCAAGTTAATTGGGAGCGCGGAAAACCCAGTGTTACTCGCTTTCAGGTAATGGCGAAACAGGGAAATTACGATCGCGTGGAGTTTTTGCCGCTGACGGGACGCACTCATCAATTGAGGGTTCATGCGGCGGATGTCCGAGGGTTGGGGATACCGATTTTGGGCGATCGACTTTACGGATGTCGGGCTGCTGCGAGCCGGCTGCACTTGCACGCGCGAGAACTTTCCTTTGAGCACCCGCAGTTGGGAAAAAGGCTGCACTTACAGGTGGCGACGCCATTTTGATCGTGCGGGCGATCGGCTGAAAGTAGAATAACAAGTATAAGAATCTCAACTCGCCTGTGTTCAGGAAACCTTAAAATGGTACAGACTCCAACTAAAACCCTTACCCTAGAAGAGTTTCTGAAGCTGCCGGAAACGGAACCAGCTAGCGAATACATCAATGGACGCATCGTCCAAAAACCAATGCCACAAGGAGAACACAGTGCAGTTCAAACTGAATTGTCCCCTGCTATTAACTCGGTTGTAAGATCCAAGAAGATGGCACGAGCTTTCTCAGAACTCCGCTGCACTTTTGGTGGGCGATCGATTATACCAGATGTTTCGGTATTCCTGTGGAGCAGGATTCCTCGCAAGGAAAATGGCGAAGTGGCTAATATTTTTTCAATAGCCCCTGATTGGACAATCGAAATTCTTTCGCCCGACCAAAGCCAAACTAAGGTAACGAAAAATATTCTACATTGTTTGAAGCACGGAACGCAGATGAGTTGGCTGATTGACCCATCTGAGCAATGTGTATTTGTTTATTTGCGCGATCGGGCAACAGCATTTTATGACGAACCGGATGTACTGTTACCAGTGCCAGAATTTGCCAAAGAATTCAATCTGACAGTTGAAGGTTTATTTAGTTGGCTGCTTGATTAACACTAATACCATTTATCAAAAATTTTACTACAAAAGAAGTATTGAATTTGTTTGCTCAACTATTTTTCAGGTGCGGATATGTAAGATTGTCAATATTTCTTTGGGAATTTATAGCTCTGCGTCGCACCCTACGACTACTTACTGCCGTAGGTGGTTGACAGTACGCACCCATCCGCTCAGCCTATATCCGTAGGATGAGCCACAAGCACCTTACAAAGAGATATGCTGACCAAAGATTTGTTCGCAAGTCCTGTTTGTTTAAGTTATATTGAAAAGCGATCGAACTCAAATTTTCCCGATTATTCTGTTAAGGAAATATCAAGATTATGACGGCTCAAACAACTTCTTCACTTTTGCTGAGTCCCTTCAAATTGGGAGATTTATCGTTAAAAAACCGCGCAGTCATGGCACCCATGACGCGGGCCAGAGCCGGTGAAACGCGGATGGCAAACGCCTTAATGGCGGAGTATTACGCTCAGCGGACCAGTGCTGGTTTGATCGTGACAGAAGCTACGGTGATTTCTACTCAAGCTAACGGTTGGCTGAATACGCCCGGTATTTATTCAGACGAGCAAGGCGAAGCTTGGAAACAAGTTACAGCGGCAGTTCATGCTAGAGAAACGGCGATTTTCATGCAGCTTTGGCACTGCGGGCGAGCTTCTCACAGCAGTTTTCAGGAAAACAATCAATTGCCAGTTGCAGCGTCTGCCATCAAAATCAACGGAGAAGGCATTCATACCCCTGCCGGCAAACAACCCTACGAAACTCCCCGGGCTCTGTTAACCCACGAAATCTCGATCGTTGTAGAAGATTATCGCAAGGCCGCAGAACGGGCAAAAATGGCGGGTTTTGACGGTGTAGAAATTCACGCAGCTAACGGCTATTTAATTGACACGTTCCTGCAATCAAAAACTAATCACCGCACTGATTCCTATGGTGGCGGCGTCGAAAACCGCTACCGTTTTCTCAAGGAAATTGTGGAGGCGATTATCACAGTATTTCCTGCCAACCGAGTGGGAGTTAGACTTTCTCCTAACGGTGTTTACAATGATATGGGTTCTCCTGATTATCGGGAAAATTTTCTGTATATCGCGGGGCAGTTAAATGCCTATGGTTTAGCTTACCTTCACCTTGTGGATGGTTTAGCTTTTGGCTTTCACGAATTGGGAACGCCGATGATGATAGGAGAGTTTCGCGATGTGTTTGCAGGGCCGCTGATTGGCAACTGCGGATACACTCAAGAACAGGCCGAAACGGCTTTGAGCAGCAAAGTTGCGGATTTAATTGCTTTTGGTCGGGATTTTATCAGCAATCCGGATTTGGTAGAGCGTTTTGCTCGCGGTTGGCCGCTCAATCCGCCTGCTGAAATGGGCGTCTGGTATTCTTTTGGGCCTGAAGGTTATATTGACTTTCCTCGCTATCAGGAATCGGCAGCTATTTCTTAGTTGAGGCGCTCGGTTGGGGTACCCGAGCTCTTGCATAAATCTGCGATCGGTCAACCGCAGATTTATGCTTCGGAATGCAGATGCCTTTCAATATTGTTGGCGATTTTTGCAAGAGCAGACACAGGTGCTGAAGCAACCTGAAGTCGGCACTATGATGCGGGAAATTCGACAATTGGCGGCGCACAATCAAAAGCAATTTGCCGCGATCTGAGGCGTTACCAAAAGCAAAGTTAACGCCTCGGAGAATGGGGATATGCAGCCGTCTCCCGTACCAATCAGGCAAATTTGAGCTATTTTGAAGGAGAGTTGTTGGACTCTTGAGGTGAATTTACCAGATCGTTGCCAGCTTCTAGAGAAGTGCTTTATATCGTGTCCGATCGATTAAACGCAATCAGATTCGTTCGCTCGTTAGGACAACAGTACCCAGCATGAGAGCGGACTTAAGTGGACACTACAAACTGAGAGCGGACTTAAGTGGGCACTACAAACTGAGAGCGGACTTAAGTGGGCACTACAAACTGTTTTTGTTATGGGAATCGACCGGACACGATATTACTAAAGAGAAAAAAAAATTGTTTTTAGCCGGAGTTTCGCGCAATATTTATGATAAATCAGGTTGTTGATTTAACCCAAACTGTCGATTTAACCAATTGCGATCGCGAACCGATTCAAATTCCCGGGCTGATTCAGCCCCACGGGGTGCTGTTGGTTTTGCAGGAACCTGACTTGAACATCATCCAGGTCAGCAGCAATACGTTTGCATTGGTGGGTAGGCATCCTCAAGAGCTGTTGGGCAAACCGTTATTAAATTTACTCGCTCCCGGGCAAATTGAGGCGCTCCGGCAATGCTTAAGCGAAGAGTTTGAGTATGTGAATCCGTTAGATATTTCCATCAAACGTCAAAAAAAATTACTTCGGTTTGATGGAATTGTTCATCGCTGTAACAGTCTGATTATTTTGGAATTAGAACCCAAAAAAACGACAAAAAAAACGAACTTTTTTGAGTTTTTCCAGGGAGTAAAAGGCACGATTACTAAAATTCAAAAGGCTCCAACCTTGCGGGAGATGTGCGCGGTTGTGGTTAAAGAAGTGCGAAAAATCACGGGATTCGATCGCGTCATGGTGTATCAATTTGATGCCGCAGGAGCCGGGCTGGTGATTGCAGAAGATCGGGTAGAGAGGCTGACGCCTTATCTGGGCTTGCACTATCCGCCCAGCGACATTCCCAAGCAAGCGAGACAGCTTTACACCCTCAACTGGCTGCGGTTGATTCCCGACTCCACCTATGAGCCTGTCGCACTGGTGCCAGCGCACAATCCCTTAGACGATCGCCCGACGGATTTGAGTTTATCGGTGCTGCGGAGCGTGTCTCCCGTACACTTGGAATACCTCAAAAATATGGGTGTATCAGCCTCCATGTCTATTTCACTCATCCAAGACCAAAAATTATGGGGGCTGATTTCCTGCCATCACTCGACGGCGAACTATGTTCCCTATAGCGTGCGAAGCCTGTGCGAGTTTGTGGCCCAGGTGATGTCGATCGAACTGGCAAGCAAGGAAGATCGGGAAGACTTAGACTACAAAATGGCGTTGAAGTCGCTGCAAAGCAAGTTTGTAGAATCGCTATCTCAGTCAAAAAGCTTCTGGGATGGATTAGTGCAACTGAACTCGAACCTGCTAGATCTCGTGGGTGCGACGGGAGTTGCGGTTTTTGTGGGCGAAAAAGTCATTTGTATCGGTAAAACGCCGCCAGAAGCTGAACTGCCTGCTTTGCGGGACTGGATCGAAACACAGATTCAACACAACCTGTTTCAAACCCGATCGCTGTCTGAAATTTATCCAACCGCAGAGTCATTTAAGGCCGTTGCAAGTGGACTGTTAGCATTAGAAATTTCCCAAGTCAACCAAAATTACATCCTCTGGTTCCGTCCAGAAGTGATTCAAACGGTTAACTGGGGCGGCAACCCGAACAAACCTGTCGAAGTCGCAGCCGATGGCGAGATGCGGTTGTCTCCCCGCAAATCCTTTGAACTATGGCAAGAAACGGTGCAGGGCACCTCGGAGGCGTGGAAGTCCTGCGAGATCGAAACCGTTACCGAACTGCGCAGCCTGATCGTCGGGATTATCCTCAGTCAGGCAGATGAAATGGCAAGGATCAATTTAGAATTAGAACGCAGTAACACTGAACTAGATGCCTTCGCTTACGTCGCTTCCCACGATCTCAAAGAACCGCTGCGCGGAATTCATAACTACTCTAATTTTTTGATAGAAGATTATGGGGATGTGTTGCAAGACGACGGCACCGCCAAATTGCAAACGCTGGTGCGCCTTACGCAGCGGATGGAGGATCTGATTAATTCGCTGCTACACTATTCCCGGCTGGGACGCACGGAACTTTCGCGCCAACCGACAAATCTCAACGATCTGGTGCGACAGTCGATCGACACTTTAAAGATCGGTCAGCCGCAGCAGGCGATCGAGTTTCGCCTGCCCCAAACTTTGCCGACAATTGCCGGAGATCGCACTCAAGTCAGCGAGTTATTCATCAACCTGATTAGCAACGCGATTAAATACAACGATCGAAGCGAGAAAGGGGTGGAAATTGGCTGTATCGAATCAGAAACTGGCAGCGGTAAAGACCCGATTCCCTACAGGTTTTACGTCCGGGATAACGGCATTGGACTTCCCCAGCACCATTGGGAGCGAATTTTTCAGATATTCAAGCGGCTCCACGCACAAGACGAATATGGTGGCGGTACAGGGGCAGGTTTGACGATCGTCCAAAAAATTGTCGCTCGACACGGGGGAAAAATTTGGGTAGAATCCACGCCCGGTGAGGGCAGCACGTTTTACTTCACCTTATCGGGGGCGGTGAAACCATGACCCGATATTCAGCCATGTGTACTGTGCAACTCCCTCCCTTGCCGATCGTTGAAGACAGCAACGAAGACTTTGAAGCCCTCCAACGCTACCTAAACCAATATTCCTCGGAGATCCCCGTCTATCGCTGCATTAATGGCGATCGGGCGCTGGCGTTTCTCTACCGCACCGAACCCTACACCGATCCTAAAACTGCTCCCCGCCCGGGACTGATTCTGCTAGACCTGAACTTACCGGGAACGGATGGGTTAACGGCAGTTGACAGAATATCTATATTTACCTATATTTTAAATAGGTAATTCTCGGTAAAGCAGTGGACAGA